>CAZADC010000044.1:0-15317 GCA_964483755.1 uncultured Planctomycetaceae bacterium
GAAGTTCCTCAACGTTCCGGAGGAGCTCAATCGCCCGGGCGAGTACTACGTCGATCGCGAACGGGGCATGCTGTACTTCTATCCGCCGGGCCCGATCGAGCCGGGCGACGTTCTCGTCTCCGAGCTGGGCGAGGCGATGGTCAGCGTCAACGGCGCATCTCACGTGACGTTCCGCAACCTGACCCTGGAGGCCGGCCGACACGTCGGCATCCGCATCGAGGGCGGCGAGAAGGTCCGGGTCGAGGGCTGTGTCCTGCGGAATCTCGGGACGCACGCGATCGACATCCGCGGCGGGCGCGGCCACGGCGTCGTCGGCTGTGACATCCACGACGTCGGCGACGCGGGGATCCTCCTGCGCGGCGGCGACACGCGGACGCTCGAGCCGTGCGGGCACCAGGCCGTCAACAATCACATCTATCGCTTCGCCCGCTGGTCGCGCTGCTACCAGCCCGCGATCTCGATGCAGGGCGTCGGCATTGTCGCCCGCCAGAACCTGATTCACGACGCACCGCACGCAGGCATCCTGTTCGGCGGCAACGACCACCTGATCGAGCTCAACGAGATCCACCGCGTCACGCTCGAGACGGGCGACTGCGGGGCGATCTACGCCGGGCGGAGCTGGGTCCAGCGCGGTACGGTGGTCCGCCACAACTACATCCACCACACCGGCGGGTACGAGATGGGCTCGATGGGCGTCTACCTCGACGATCAGCTCAGCGGCATCACCATTTTCGGCAACGTCTTCCAGCGTGTCACGCGGGCCGCGTTCATCGGCGGCGGGCGGGACAACGAGGTGGTCAACAACGTGTTCGTCGACTGCCGGCCGGCCGTGCACGTCGACGGGCGCGGCGCGGTCACCGGCCTGTGGGCGCGGCAAACCGAGAAGCTCAAACGGCAGGTGCGGGAAATGGACGACGCGCAGCGGGCGCTCTACCGCGAGCGCTACCCCGAGCTCAATTCGCTTGATCCGTATCTCGACACCGACGAGCCCATGCCGCCGCACAACAACACGATCGAGCGGAACGTCTGCGTGGGCGGGCAGTGGATCAACATCGGATGGGGCACGACGCCCCAGCAGGTCCCCGTCGGCGAGAACCTCGTCAACGTCGATCCGCATTTCCGCGACCGCGCGGGAGGCGACTTCCGCCTGGCCGAGGACTCCCCCGCGTGGAAGATGGGCTTCGAGCCCGTCCCCTTCGAGAATATCGGGCTGGTTCGCGGTTCCGGCCGGGACGAGCTCGCCGCAATACGGCTCGCCATGAGTGTAGTCGGCCCGCCCACGCTGGAGGACGGAACAGGGCGGGTCCGGCTGGAGATCCGCAATGCCGGCGACCGACCGGCCGAGGGAACCGTGCTCCTGGAAGCCGACCCGACGGACGCCGTTGTGGACCCCGGGCAGGTGCAGTTCCGCCTGCCTGCCGGTGAATCACGGGCGACGGAAATCACGGTCAAGTCGACGAGATCTTCGGTCGGGATTGTCGCCTTCAGCCCGGACTGCATGGCCGTCAGACCGGCGTCACTGCGCGTCCGCCGCGGCCCGTGGAAACTTCCGCGTCTGGAGGCGATGTCCGAGCCCGGTCAGGTGGGCGACGTACTGTCGGACGCGTCCGAACGTCCAGTCGTGTGGAACGGCGAGCCCGTGGCGCGGGTTCGCGCGGCCGTGACGCCGGAGGCGCTGGTGATCCGGGCGCACGTGTACGATCCGAAGCCCGCCCGGCCCGAGGAGCACTGGAAGGGCTCGTGCTTCGAGGTCCTGGCGGCCGAGCGACCGGGCGGCGACGTAGGTCAGGTCGTGTTTCTCCCGCCGGCGGGCGAACACGAGCGGGCGGCCCGCGCGTACCGCGAGGGCGAGCTTCAGGGCGAATCGAAGGCGCGGTGGCGGGTCCGGCAGGCCGAGGGCGGATACGTGCTGGAGGCGCTGGTGCCGTTCGCGGAACTCGGCATCGAGGACTCGAGCCGATTCGCGATGGAGATCGCCGTCGGACTCCCGCCGGCGGACGGCGAGTCGCTCCGCTACGTGACGCTCGGCGGCGCGACGGACGCGTTCGAGCGGAGCGCCGAGTTCATCGACGTCGTGGCCGAGTAGGTCTCGATCACCGCCAGGACAATCCCGCATCGGAGCCCGGCGCGCTGCCCCGGCTTCGAGTCCCCGACGGCCTGGGGCAGACGGACTCCGAAGACGGCTGGCCTCGCGGGTCACCTGCAGGATATCTCTGCCGCGTGCTCTCCGACGATCAGGCCCGGGTAGTCGCCTGTCAGCGCCTGGCCGAACATCTTGCAGCCCTGGAAGCGAATCCCCTCCACGGTGTGCTCGGCGTCGGTGCCCCACATGCGGATGGTCGGCTCGCAGGGCTCGCCCGTGAAGGCCACGCTCACGAAATGCACGTTGCGGATGCTGCCCGGCGTGCGGCGCTTCATGAACTGGTTGACGGTGGGTTCGAGGAGGATGACGTCCTTCCCGTCCCGCTCGGCCAGAACGGACACCGTGACGTTCTCGATGCGGATGTCCTCCATACGACAGTCCTCACCCGCTTCGAAGCAGAACGCCGGCGCGCAGCCGTCCCAGTCGCCGAAGCCCGCCTTGTTGACCGGCGGGCCGAGATAGAGCACCTCGCAGTCCTGCATGCGGACGTCGCCGATGCGGTCGCTGTGGGACTCCGGGCCCACCATCAGCACGCGTGACAGGTCGCTCCACAGCAGGCAGCTGCGGACGGTGATCCGCTCGCAGGGACGCCGGTCGTCGCAGCGGCCCTTGATGGAGATGCAGTCGTCCTGGGTGCGGATGAAGCAGTCCTCGATCAGCACGTCCTGTGAGCTGCACGGGTTGATCCCGTCGTCGTTGAGGTTCTTGCCGCCGCATATCTTGACGTTGCGGACGGTGACATTCCGGCAGGCGAGCAGGCGGAGCGTCCACTGCCACGAGCAGCGGATCGTGATCCCCTCGACGAGGACGTCCTCGCAGCGGTTGAGCATGATCATGTGCGGCTGCGGGCCGTCGCGCCACCCCCAGGGATCGCCGCACAGCACGCCCCTTCCCATGATGCGGATCCCTCTGGCGTCTGCGGCCCGGACGCCGCCCTCGACGACGGCGCCGCGGGCGAGGTAGAGCGTCTCGCCGCTTCCCAGTTCGATGACGCCCGCGCGGTGCACGCCGGGCCCGTAGTAGTGCACCTTCGGATCGCCCGCGTCGGGTACGTCGGTCTCCGGCGCGTCGGCGAACAGCAGCAGCCCGCCGTGCCGGCCGTCGGGCTCCACGGACAGCTTCGTCGGGCCTTCCAGCTCCAGCGTCACGGAATTGCCCCCGACCGACCGGACCGTGCAGGCGTCGGCCGGCCGAACTCGTACGTCATCCAGCGGCCTGTCTGCCGTGACGGTCGCCGTCGTCGGTCCGTCGGCCGTGAAGCCGGCGAACGCGTAGGGCGCGTTCCCGGCCGGGGCGATCTGCGCCACGCCGGCGGGCGCGTCCGGGCTGGCGAGCCGGACGTCCGGATGCTCGCCGGCCTTGAAGCATCGGAACGGCCAGGGCGCTTTGCAACTCCGAGCCCGGCACACACTCACCGGCTGCCCGTCCACGGTTACCCGGTAGTCCGGCGACGCGTCGGGTTGCTTCGTGCCGCCTTCGCGCGGCTGCCTGTCATTCGCCTCGTTCATCGTGATCTCCTCGCCGGTCGGTGTGGGCGGACCCGCAGACCCGCCAGGCGCCTGGTCTGCATCGTGTTCCGGGCAACGGTAGGTTCCCCACCGGCGCAGGACAAGCGCCTTTCAGGACAGATCGGAACCGGTACTTGGGAAGACGGGCAATGAACCGGCGACCCGGCTGCTTTCCCGCCGGGAAACGTCGACGCGTCAGGTGACCTCCGGAAGCCGGCCCTCCACCGCGCCGCCCCCATTGCCGTTGGACAAGACGGACCGTCTGTGCGTATTCTTCCCTTAACCCAACGATAACATTGTTTCTGTCGTGTCCCGCCACGAAGGCAGCAAGAGGGGCCTGTGGATGTCCGTCGGCACGAGCGAAGAGTCTGTGCAACCGGAAGGCAGCGCCATCGCCGCGGGCCGCGCGCGATCACGTCTGGAGCGGTTATGCCTGGCGGTCCTGCCCGTCGTCGTGGCGGGCAACGTCGTCGCCGCCTGCCGCGCCCACCCTTCGGTCGCGTTCGAGCCGCACGTCTTCTCGGCGTCGAACCTGGCGCTGGTCCTCGGCTTCGCGGCGTGGAACGCGGTGATCTTCGTGCTGTGGCGGGCGAGCGGCATCGGGGTCCGCCGGCAGGACGGGTCGCGCCTGGCGGCTTCGACGGTCCTGCTCAGCGCAGCGCTGTCGATCGGCATGCTGCTGCTCCGCCCGGTCCACCAGTGGTCGTGGTACTGGCAGCCGCACCTCGCCGCGACCGCGATCTCGCTGACCGTCTTTCTCGTACCCAACGCGCTGATCTGGCTGGCAATTTCCGGCCCGGTGTATGCGGCGAGCCGTCGGTGGTCCGTCGCGGCCGGGGCGGCCTGGCTGGTCGCCGGAACGCTGTTCGCCGTCCACGTCGGCAAGTACCGCGTCCTGGAGCAGCACCTGTACGCGTGGGACTACGTCGGGCTCGGGGATCTGTGGGCCGTCTTCCCGCTGTACTTCGGCGCCGCGACGGCAGTCGTCCTGGGCGTCGGGGTGCTTGGCGTGGTCGGGGCGTTCGTCCTGCTGTGGCGTCGGACACGGCCGTGTCCGCGCAGCGGATGGCGCTGGATGCCGGCCGGGGCGGGAGCCGCCGGGCTGGCGGGGGTGCTGCTGGTCGCGGCGCCGGTCCCGCCCGCCGAGCACTACCCGATGTGGCACGGGTTGAGCTACGACTCTACGCTGAACAAATGCGGGTTGGGCTGCGCGCTGACGCTGCAGCTCCGCTGCCTCGACGCCTTTGACCCGCCGGCGGACTACACGCCGCGGCACATGGCGGCGATCCGGCGGGAGCACCACACGGCCGATCAGTTGCCGGCGGGGGCGCCGCAGGTCAACGTGATCCTGTTCATGATGGAGTCGCTCAGCGACCCGAGCACCTACGGGATCGAAACGCGCGCCGACCCGCTGCCGTTTCTTCATTCCCTGCCGGAGCGCTGCCCCGTCGGGCGCCTGCTGACACCGACCTACGCCGGCAGCACCGCCAACACGGAATTCGAGGTGCTCACCGGACTGTCCCGCGTGCAGCCGTATCCGCGGAGCCTCGGGCCCGCCTACCGCGAGCACGTCAACCGCCCCACGCCGTCGCTGGCGTCGGTGTTCCGCCGGCACGGGTGCGCCACCGCGGTCATCAGCGGCTCGACGGCGGGGTACTTCAACCAGCGTCGGGCGTACCCGCACCTGGGCTTCGACGAGTTCATCGCCCTGCAGGACCGCGAAGGCGTCCCCCGGCGTTTCGGGCTGGTCAGCGACGAGGCGGTAGTCGACGAGGTCATCGCGTGGGCCCGGTCGCACGAGCGGTTCTTCGTGTCGGTGATGACCGAGGGATGCCACGTGCCGTACGCGCCGCGGGTCCCGGCCGATCCGCGGTTCGAGGTGCTCAACGAGGAGCTCAGTCCGGCCGCCCGCGACTACGTCCGGCGGTACTGCACCGCGTTGTCGTACGCGGACGCGGCGCTGCGGCGGCTGGTCGAGCACTTCGCCGACGACCCGCGTCCGACGCTCATCGTCGCCTACGGGGACCACAAGCCCTCCATGCCGCTGCTGTTCGAGGCGGGCCTGCTGGGCGAGGGCTGGCCGGAGCGGGCGTACAACAAGTACTCGACCCCCCTGGCCGTCTGGGCGAACTACCCGCTGCCGGAGACGCCGCGCCCGCTGGAGGTCAGCGCGAACCTGCTGGGGGCGGAGATATTCCGCCTGATCGGCGTAGACGCCCCGCCGCTGACGTTCGCGTGCGCGGCGCGGGTCCGGCGGCGGTTCAACGCCGTCTCCCACCTGATCATCGATCGCGAGGGCACGATCCTTCGCCCGGACGCGGTGTCCGACGCGGACCGCCGACTGCTTGCGGACTACGGACTGGTGAAGTATGACGTGCTGGTCGGCGGGCGCCTCTGCCTCGGCGACCCTGCGGACAGGTCGGTCGCGTCGCACGCCGACGCCGTCCACGAGGGTCCGACCCTCCGCGCACCGTGAAGGAGTCAGCAATGCCCACCAGCATCAGCGGCGTCGTACCCGCACTCGCCGTCAAGGCGTCACATCATCCGGCCCGGACCGAGACGGGCATCGGCGCGCTCATGCCCTGGGCCGACCGGCTGTGGATGGTCACCTACGTCGCCAGCAAGGCCGGAAGCGGCGATCACACGGGGCTGTTCACGGTTTCCGACGACCTTCGCCTCGCCCGCCATCCCGCCAGCGTGGTCGGCACGTACGCCAACCGGATGATCCATCACGAGACGGACACGCTGCTGGTCGGCCCGCACGCCATCGATACCGACGGCAAGGTGCGGACGTTCGACGACCTGGTCGACATCCGCCTGACGGCCACCTGCCGCCACCTCCACGACCCGGCCAACAAGGTCTACGTGCTGGGCATGGAAGGGCGCCTCGTCGAGCTGGACGTCCGCAGCGGGAAGGTGGCGGACGTCGCCGACGTGAACGCCGAGCTGGGCGTCACCGGCGTGCCGCACTACAAGGACGCGTTCTGCCGCCAGGGCCGGTTGATCGTCGCGAACAACAGCTACTACCCCGCCGACTACGTCAACCCCGACGCATGCGACGGCCGGCTCGCCGAGTGGGACGGCGAGGAGTGGACGGTCCTCCGCCGCACGATGTTCAACACCGTCGGCGGGCACGTGAAGGGAACGCTCAGTCCGGCCGTGTTCGCGGTCGGACAGGACCGCGCGTCGCAGATTCTCATGGTCCGCCACGAGGACGCCGGCTGGAGCACCTACCGCCTCCCGAAGGCGACGCACACCCAGGACCACGCGTGGACCACGGAATGGCCCCGCATCCGCGAGGTGGAGTCCGAGCGATTCCTGATGGACGCCGGAGGCATGTTCTACGAGCTGCCGGCGATGACCTACGCCGGGCGGGTCCGGGGGCTGCGGCCGATCTGCACTCACCTGCGGATCGTGGGCGATTTCTGCAGCTGGAACGGCATGCTGGTGCTCGCCGGCGACCAGACCACGCCGATCAACGACCAGAACCCCTGCGCCGGCCAGCCCCAGGCGAACCTCTGGCTGGGCAAGACGGACGACCTGTGGAGCTTCGGCGGACCCGCCGGATGGGGCGGCGTCTGGCTGGACGAGGATGTCGCCGCCGGGGCGATCAGCGACCCGTTCCTCATGACCGGTTTCGAGCGCAAGTGCCTGCACCTGGCGCAGACGGACGGCGAGGAGGCCCGCCTGGCGCTGGAGGTCGACTTCGTCGGACACGGCGACTGGCGGGAGTACGAATCCTTCCGCGTACGGCCCGACGGGTACGTCCATCACGAGTTCCCGGCCGGCTTCGGCGCCCATTGGGCGCGGGTCCGCGCCGAAACTGCCTGCCGCGCGACGGCCTGGTTCACCTACACCTGAGGCCCCGGTCCGTCAACGGTCTTCCCGGCGCGCTGCGTATCGGCCTGATCCGGCGGCCGTCACCCCGGCCGGGCGAGACTTGCCCGCCCGTCCGCGTCGACGTTCTCGCACCAGGCGCCGAAGGCCGCCTTCATGGCGGCCACGCGCTCGGGATGTTTGGCCGCCAGGTCCCGCGTCTCGCCGATGTCCGCGTCGAGATCGAACAGCCGTGCCCGCTCGCCCTCGATGAAGAGCTTCCACCGGCCTTCGCGCACCGCCCCCTGCGCGCCTTGGCGCCAGAACAACCGGCGCTCGGGGAGGGGTGCGCTGCGCGTCAGCAGGCCCAGCAGGCTGCAACCGTCCAGCGGGCGGCCGGCCGGCTGGGTCGCGCCGGCGAGTTCCAGCAGCGTCGGGTACAGGTCGAACAGCAGGACGGTGTCCTCGCTCTCGACTCCGGCGGGGACGACGCCCGGCCAGTACGCGATGCCCGGAACGCGGTGCCCGCCTTCGAGCATCGATCCCTTCGCCCCGTTGAGCGGGCGGTTCTCGCAGACCAGTTCGTGTCCGCCGTTGTCGGAGGCGAAGAACAGAAGCGTGTTCTGTTCGATGCCCAGTTCGCGCAGTCGGTCGACGATCCTGCCCACGCTGCTGTCCAGGGCTTCGACCATATCGCGGTAGGCGCGCCGGCGGTCCGGTACGCTGCCGTACTTCCTTTCGGGGCTGCTGTTGTCGACGCCCTTGCGGAAATCGACCGGGTCGTCGGGTCCCTGCCAGGGGAAGTGGACCATCCAGTCGGCAAGGTACAGCAGGAACGGCCCGTCGCGGTGCTCGTCGATGAACCGCAGGGCGTGGGAGGTGATGAGCTCGGTGGAATATCCTTCCTCATCCTCCACCAGCGTCTCGTCGTGGTACCAGACGGCCTCGCCCCAACGGTTGAATCGCGAGTGATGGTCCATCCCGCCGTTGAGCCCGCGGAAGGTGTCGAAGCCCATCCGGTTCGGCGACTGGTGCGGGATGTAGCCGGTGTGGTACTTGCCGAACATGCCGGTGGCGTACCCCGCGTCCCGGAGCCGATGGGCGAAGGTCGTCTCGTGCGTCCCCATGGGCGGGCGGCCCTCGCAGGCGGGGCCCAGCACGCGCTCCATTCCGCAGCGCTGCTGGTAGCGCCCGGTCAGCAGGGCGGCGCGCGTCGGACTGCACATGCATCCGTTGGAGTGGAGATCGACGAAGCGGACGCCGCCGCGCGCCAGCGAGTCCAGGTTCGGCGTGTGATGCACCGTGCTGCCGTAGCACGACAGGTCGTCGTAGCCCAGGTCGTCGGCCAGGAAGATGACGACGTTGGGCGGCTTGGCCGCATCTGCGCCTCGTCGGGAGCTCGATGTCCTCGCCTCGTTCATGGCGCCTCCTTCTGCTCCGCGCCGGGGCGGGTGGCGTATCCGGGCTGGGCGCGGCTCCATTCGTCCACCTGTCGTTGCAGACGCCGGACGAGGGACGGATGCTCAGCCGCCACGTCCTGCTGCTGCTGTGGGTCCTCGGACATGTGGTACAATTCGGTTCGCCTGGAGACGGGATCGGTCATGAGCTGGAAGTCTTCGTCACGGATCGCCAGCATCGGCCAGGCGTCTTCCTGCTCGCTCTGGCGCTGCCGCCATTCCCACATCAGCGGGCAGGGACGCTCGATGGGTTCTCCCATGAGGGCGGCCGTGACGTCCACCCCGTCGCCCTGCCAGTCGGTCGGCGGGACAACACCGCCCAATCGCAGGAACGTCGGCATGAGGTCCACGCCCGACAGCAGCGAGGTGGAATCCACTCGCCCCGCGGGCACCCGGCCGGGCCAGCGGGCGATGAACGGCGTCCGCACGCCCCCGTCGAAGAGCGACCCCTTGCGGCCCCGCAGTCCGCCCGTACTCCCGGCGGTTCCCTGCTCGCTCCGCACGGGGGCCGGACCGTTGTCGCTGGAGAAGATCACCAGCGTGCTCTCTGACAGCCCCATCCGGTCCAACTCATCGAGCAATCGGCCGATCTGGCGGTCGGCGTTGGTGAGGACGGAGTAGTAGGTCTGCTGGGGCTCGGGCAGATCGCGATAGGGCTCCCGCTGCTCGTCGGTGGGGTGCAGGGGCGTGTGCGGGTCCTTGAGCCACAGGTTGATGAAGAACGGTCTCTCGGGAGCCTGGCGGATGAAGCCCAGAGCGGCGTCGACGGCGAGTCGGCTGGAGTGGGCAGCCCAGACGGTATCGGGGTCGTTGTGCAGCGTGAAGGGCCACTCCTGCGTCTGATACCAGGTGGGACCGTTGCCGTTCCAGGTCCGCGTGTCGTCGTAGCCGTACGCCTTGACCGGTGGCGCGTCGGGGTGACCGTAGATCCCCCCGCCCCCACCGAGATGCCACTTGCCGTAGTGGGCGGTGCGATATCCACCGTCCTGCATCAGACGCGGCAGGCTGTGGACGTTGGGGTCCAGCCAGTTGGCCATGCGCCAGCCCCGGTTGTAGTCGTAGCGGCTGTAGATGCAGTGCACCTCGTGCCGGGCGGGGTAGTGCCCGGTGATGACCGAACAGCGGCTGGGCGAGCAGACCGGGCCGGTCACGTGGAACTCGGTGAACCGCGTTCCTTGTTCGGCGAGACGGTCGAGGTGCGGGGTCTGCACGACCGGATGTCCCTGGCAGCCCAGATCGCCGAAGCCCCAGTCGTCGGCGAAGATGAACAGGATGTTGGGACGCCGGATGATGTCGAGATTCACGGATGCGTCGCTTTCGTGTCAGATCTCACAGGGCCGACAGGCTCAGCATCGCTTGCCTCCAAACGCAGCGGCTTTCCCAGGGCGCCGCGTGTCGTGCCTCTCAGCGCGGTGCCCTGGGAAGGACACCGCGCACGATTCGGAAAGACACCGCGCACGCCGCGGAAGGCTGCCGCGCGATCACGGTTCCGCCGGACCGGGACTACTCGATGATCAGCAGCAGGAAGTCCCGCGGGCGCACCGTCACCTTGAAGGTTTCCTTGCCGTCGCTGAGCACATCGAGCTCCTTCAGATCGTACGGCTTCTTGTGCTCGCCGTCCCAGAACAGCGCGCCGCGGCTGAGGTACTGGTTGGCGCCGCCTTCGAGCGGTTTGGCGCCGTGCTGCGTCAGCTCGTCCATCTTCCGCAGCGCCTTCTCACGCTTCACGAAGCCGGGCATGGACTCCAGGTTGTATACCTTCCAGCCGTCCGACAGGCCGAGGGCCTTCGGATCGATAGTCAGCGTGACTTCGTCTGCGCCCTCGTCGCGGTAGTGCATGTTCATCACTTCCACGAGGACCTTCCTGCCGCCATCGCCGTCGCTCTTCCGGTGGAAGCTGACGAGGAACTTCTCGTCGTCGACGCTCACGAACTCGTCGTTCTTCCAGTAGCCGGTGAACGTCACGTCGTCGGCGGCGATGCCCCACTGGCGGCGGTAGTACACGAGCGGCCAGCCGCGCTGGTGCGTGTGCACCTCCGGCACGGCGTCGTGCAGCCAGCACCAGCCGAAGGTCTGTCGCCCGGCGAGGCTCCACTGGTCGCCGCCGCGACCGGCCATCGTCATCCACAGCGGAACGAAGCCGAACTTGTCCGTCCGCCCGAGGATCCGGATGTAGGCCGGGCGGATCGTGTCCATGATGTCGTTCTGCGGCGTGGGGATGTTGTCCTCGCCGAACATGGCGACGTCGGTCGCCGCGATGGCGAACGGCGCCATGATGTTGGACGTGTGCACCCACAGGAACGCGGGCTTGCCGGCGTCGAGGCAGCACTGGCGGGCGCGGTGCAGGAACCGCCGCTGGAGCGACAGCCCGACCGACGGGCGGATCGAGCCGTCCGGCATGACCTTGCCCTGCCCGTTGAAGACGTTGTAGTCCGGGGCGTAGTAGACCTCGTCGAAGTACAGGCCCGGCACGGCCCAGAACTTCAGGAACTGCGTCAGGTGGAAGCAGAAGAAGTCCTGGTAGCTCTCGATCGGTCGCAGGTGGAACCACCCGCTGGGCGGCTGGAGCGTCCAGTCGCCGGGGAAGAAGGCCTTGAAGGCGTCCGCCCGGTAGCCCTCGAAGTACATCTGGGCGTTGTGGAAGAAGCACTGCTTGATGACCTTCGGGTCCTCGTAAGACCGCAGCCCCTTCTCCACGAAGCCGCGGGTATCCTTGCCGTACGCCTTCTCGATGGCGTCAAGCTTCGGATACCCCTCGCCCGACGTTCCATCCAGCACCGTGTCGGCAATGGCGCCCTCGGGCACCTTGATGCCGTTGACCTTCGCCAGCGCGGCCGAGTCGTGCCAGTCGAACGGGCCGACCTTGCCGTGCCCCGGACCGTAGAAGAACGCCACCTTGCTGCCGGTCAGGTTGCCGTAGTGAATGATGGCGTCGCGCCACTGCGCCGGCATGGGCTTGATCGGCGTGGCGATGAGCCCGAAGTCGGCCGAGAAGGCCTGCGGCTCGCCCTTGCCGCGGACGAAGCTCACCTGGATGTCGTACGAGTCGTCGTCACGGACGATCTGCCAGCCCGGCGCGTCGTCGCCGTGGACCCACTCGTGGTCGTTGTCCGCCCACCACTGGATGGCGATGTCGTCGTTGGCGAGCCCCAGGTACGCCAGGAAGTCGTCGCCGAGGCGGCTCTTCCAGACGACCCCGTCGGCCGGGAGATCCTCGAGGAAGTAATGGATGCTCGCCGCCCCGCCGCGGGTGCCCCACATGTACATCGGCAGGTCGCCCTTGACGGGGATCGACAGGTACAGGCGATCGAGCTGCACGGACTCCTCGACCGCATCCGGCGCCTCGGCCTCCAGGTGATAGCTGATCCCGCCGTCGAAGAGAATCTCGCCGGTCAGGGCGACGTCCAGCCCGGCGACCTTGTACGAACCCGTGAACTCGGCCTTGTTGCGGTCCGCGGCCGTGATCGTCAGCGGCCTGTTGATCTCGGCGACGCGCTTCTCGCCGACGACGACGGCGACCAGCTGCACCGGTTCGGCCAGCATCTCGGCGCCCTGGCTGGTCACCTGGCGCGGCAGCGCGCCGTCGAAGCGGTAGGTCCGCCCCCAGACCCGGAACGTCCTTGCCCCGCGGTCGGTCTCAAGCGGCTCGAACGGCGGAGCGGCCTTGAGCTCCTCGCCGTACTTGTCGCTGCCCAGCCAGACAAACCGCTCCTTGTAGTCCTTGTGCTTGAACGTGCGGGATGCGGACTCGAGCACCTTCCCGTCCGCGTCCACGAACGCCATCTCGACGGTGTATTCGCCGTAGGGCAGGTCCTCGGGCATCCAGAGGTACTTCTCGGCCGCGTCGTACTCGAAGGTCTTGTCCTCCTCCGTGAGCACGGTCTTGCCGTCGGAGCCCTTGACGGCGAACGTGACCTTGTCGATCTCGTCGCGCATCGGCGCGTCGAGCACGTCGGCCCAGGCGTGGGCGCCCATGGCGAGCGGCGCGAAGGCGAGGCGGGTGTCCATTTTCCACGGCTCGGCCTCGACCGGCTGGGGCTTCCGCTCGGCCGTGGGAATCGGCCGGTACATCCACTGCCCGTCGAGCAGGACGTCCTTGTCCGGGCCGACCACGTTGAGTTCCATGACGTTGACCTGCTTCTCGGTTGCCGGCAGGTCCTTGCTGAAGCTGACCTCCTTGCGTCCGCCGGCCGGCACGGTGACGGTCTCGACGTGCTCCACGTCGCCCGCCTTCGCGGTGACGATGAACGTACCGCCCTTCCCGCCGCCGTTGACCAGCGTCATGTCGGCGGCCAGCTTGTTCTCAAGCAGCCCGGAAAGGTTCATCAGGCGGACGCACGTGTCATCCTCGCCCATGGTCATCAGGGCGTGGGTCTCGATGTTCTTGTACCAGCCGAACGTGTACGGCCAGGAACGCTGCGGCCAGGCGACGGCGACCATGCCGCCCCACGGCTTGTCGGGGTTGTACCCGTCCCTGGAAATCAGCTCGCTGACGGGAATCGCGAACTCGGCGGTCCACCACTCGCCCGTCTTGTAGGCGTTCTTGAACTGCCACTCGGGGTTCCAGCCCGGCTGGTTGACGCCGAGGGCGGGCACGAGCTTGATGTCGTACATCGCGCCGTAGGCGTTGCCGATCATCTGGTAGGCGGTCACGTGTCCGTCGGTCGGCGGGGTCAGCCAGATCTCGAACTGCTGGCGGTCCATGTAGACCTTGTCGTCGCGCCGACGGTAGCGCATGGTCGGCTTCTCGCCCGGCGCCAGCTGTGTCCAAACGGCGATGTAGATCTTCTCGTCGTCCTGCCCGAGGTAGATGCGAGCGTTCTTGGGCACCATCACCTTGCCGTAGCTGCCGGTGGCGCCCATGAAGCCCGTGACCGCGGCGGCACGGTCCCACTCCCCGGCGTCCATCGTGCCGTCGATTGTCGGGGCCTCGGGAAGTTTGGGGACGACCAGGCGGGGACGGGCGGCCTTGTCCTGCGCCGCGGCGGGCGCGGCGAAACCGGCCGTCAGACACGCAGTCGCCAGGACCAGAACGATGCAGGAACGAAGCGGGTGGACGCGCATGGTACGGGCTCCTTCTCACTGGATTGAAACACGGCATCAGGTCAGGCTCGATGACGCGACCCGACGGCGGAACGACCGTCCCGACCCGCCTGCATCGCCCATCGAGCCCCTGAGCATGACGCGCCGCGGCGGCGAATACAAGCCTCACCGGGCTCGAATCGCGCGCCGCGAGTGCGGCGCGAGTACGCCGAGACCCATTTGCGATGCCGCGGTTTTGTGCCGGCCGGCCGAACGGCCTGCCCGGCGGCATGACCGACGCGCCGGCGCACGTGATCGACATTATGTCGTCGTGCCTCGACGCGCCCGGGGCGGACTATCCGGCCGAGTGCGACGGCAGGGCAATCACGCCGACCGAGGTCGAGAGCTTCCTCCCGGCCGCGCGGGGTGAGCGCGAGAACGCCCCATCTTCTTCGAGCCGAGCACCACGGCAACTGCGCCGTCCGCGACGGGCAGTGGAAGCTGGTCCGACAACACCCCGTCCCGTGGGAGCTGTACGATATGTCCGCCGACCGCACGGAGCTCAGCGACGTTTCGTCCGGGGCGAAGCTCCGGCTGACGGCCATGACGCGCCGGTATGACGAGTGGGCGGATCGCTGCGGCGTCGTGGACTGGGGCGAACTCTGCGGCAGCTGACGCCGGACGTCCTCAAATCCCGGGCGATTCGTCCTGCTCCCGATGCACACAGCCTCGTCGTACGCAGCGCGCCGCTGCGATCGGTCATAACGCTCTGCTTGTGCGTCTGTGCTTCTGCCGCGTCTGTGCTTCTGCCGGCGCCATGCTTCCCCTGGGAAGCATGGTCCGACCCGCTGTGATCGCCGCAGCACGACCACACAGGCCGGCGGTCTTACTTCTTCCGGCGGATCAGCGCCGCGCCGCCCAGGGCGAGCAGAACCATCGTCGCCGGCTCGGGGACCACGGTGATCTCGCCCTGCGTGACCTGGCCGCCATTGGCCTGGTAGTAGAACGCCAGCTCGGCGCCCGGCGTGAGGCCGGGGTCGAGGCACGCGCCGATGCTGTCCTCGCCGACCGGGAGACCCGCGTCGTCGAAGAAGATGATCTGCTCATCCGCCGCGCTGAACACGTCCTTGGTGAAGAAGGGGTCGATGGCGCCGGTATCGACGCCGCCGACGATCGTGTAGATCGTCATCTGGACGATGCCGCCCCCGCCGTTGTCCAGCAACGCCTCGCCGGTCACCTCGTTGTAAACGAGCTCGGCTGCGCCGGACGCCTGGTCGGCGCCGACGGCGGGGCTGGTGGTGACGTTCTGGATCAGGATGTTCAGGTCCGAGACGCCGTCGCTGCCGGGCTGGGTGAGGGGGTTTTCAGCGT
>CAZADC010000045.1:0-15028 GCA_964483755.1 uncultured Planctomycetaceae bacterium
CGGACCCGGACAAATATAGAGACGGTTCCAAATCTTCACCGCCGCCGCCCAGAACGAGCAGGACGACGTACGCCGCACGCTCGCGGTCGGTCTCGCCCAGGAGCTGATGGAGGAGATCCTGTCCCTGCCGTTCGACGACCCCCAGACCGAAACCCAGCCCGGGCCGGAGCCGGGCGAGCGGACGCGGCGGCAGTTCGACAACGTCGACGACTTCCACGGCTTCGCCGAGCCGCCGGGATTCATCGCCGACGCCGCCGGGCGGATCGTGGACGACCCCGTCGTCCGGCGCCTGGGACGGCACGTCGAGGTGGAATACGTCTACGTGAGCGGACAGGACACCGGCGAGCCGCCGACCTTCGTGCGGGTGATCGTCGAGGTTCGCTCGGGACAGACCGTTCTGACTCAACTTACGCGACTGATCTACGACCGAGGATGAACCGCCGTGACGAGACGACAACGGGACAACGGCTTCACGCTGGTCGAGTGCCTGCTGGCGCTGAGCATCACGGCCATCACCGCCCTGGCGGTCGCGGGCGTATCGGCCGCCCTGAGCAACGCCACCCGCCACGGCACCGAGCTCACCCGCGCCTCGCAGACCGCCCGCGGCGTAATGCGGCGCGTCCAGTCGCGCCTCCGCAGCTCGGGGTTGATCGTCGCCACCGGCGAAGACCGCCTGCTGCTGTGGCTGGGCGACGCCAACGAGGACGGTCAGATCAACGCCTCCGAAATCTGCGTGGTGCGCCGCAACGCCGAGACGGACGAGCTCTGCGAGTACGTCGTGGAGTTCCCCGACGACATGTCGGGCGCGACGCGCGAGGCGATGGACGTCACGGTGCCGCTGAACGGGCTCATCACGGCGAGTGCCGGAGTTCACGAATCGATCGAGTCCTTCTCCTACGGCCAGTGTCGGGTGCTGGCGGAGAACGTGACGGCGTTCGAGCTGCAGTCGCCGATCGAGCCGCCGCTGGCGCGAATGGTCCACATTCGCCTGACCGTGGGGGAGGCAACGGAACAGATCGATCTGCGGGCGGCCGGGGCGCTTCGCGCGGCCATGGTGGACTACGTCGAGCCGGACGGCGGCGGCTACATGCTCAACGTGCCTCTCGGCGATGACCTGGCCGGAGGCGGATCGGGCGGCGGAAACGGAAGCAACAACGGCAATGGCAACGGCAACGGCAACGGCGGTGGCAACGGCAACCGGCATGCCCGTCGCTGATGCTCGCTCGACGAAAGAGGACGGAACATCTGACGATGAAGCGCCGAAACGAACATAGAGAATGCGGCTTCGTGCTGCTGGTGGTGCTCATGCTGCTGGCCATGTCGGCCGTGCTGGGCATGAGCTACCTGTCCAGCTCGTCGATCCGCGTGCGCTGCTCGACCAACCTGGCGAGGGCGACCCGCGCCCGTTACCTCGCCGAATCGGCCGTCGAGCACGCCCTGTACGCACTGGAAGTCGACGCGGACTCGCTCGACGAGACGGGGCAGTCGCCGGCCGGGCCGTATTACGCCGACGCCTCAGGCGATCCGTACGTCTTCTACGTCTCGGCCGATGCGCAGGTGCCGGGACGTTTCTTCGTTCACGGCGAGGCGACCGTGGACGGCGCGGTCCAGGCGACGGCGGCGACCGTGGACGTCACGCCCGCCCGAACGCTGGCGACCGAGCATTCAATGATCATGGGCGCCGGCAGCACCTGGCTGCCTCCTTCGCTCACGATCGACGGAGACTTCCACATCAACGGGAACGTCATGAGCCTCGCCCACATATCCGGCGACGCCTCAGCCGTCGGTTCGGTCTCGGGCTTTCGCACATGGATCGCCGGCGACATCGAGGAGGGCGTGGAGCAGGTCGATATCCCCGCCCCCGACGTGGCGGATTACCAGACCTACGTGACGGGGTCGATGTCCGGGTCAGCCGTCGAGCTGGAGGCGGATGCCTTCGGCGAGGACAACTCGCTGGCCGACGGCGGCGCCGTCACCCCGCAGAATCCGGCCGGCGTCGTGGTGCTCCGTCCCGAGAACGGCAGCTACGTCCGACTGACCGACAACCTGGAGTTCACGGGGACGCTGGTCGTCGACGGCCACCTTGTGCTGGACGGGGATGACATTGAGCTGGTCGCATCCGACGGGTTCCCGGCGCTGGTGGTCACCGGTGCGCTGATCGTCAAGGACGACGCCGAGGCGGAGATCGACGGCGTCGTGATGGTCGGTCAGGGCGTCGTCGGCTACGGAAGCACCGGCGACTCACGAACCGAGATCAACGGCGGGCTCGTCTTGGCGGACGGCGCGTACGACTTCTTCCTCGGCGGCGCGCATCGCGTCATTTATGACGCCCAGCGCTGCCGGATCTACGACCTTCGCAGCAACGGACTGCGATCCGCGCGAGTCGTCGCGTGGCATGACTGACGGGAGTGAGAGTGATGAAGAACGGACATGGGAACGTGACGATTCGAGTCGACGGCTACACGCGCGTGTGCCTGACGGCGATCGCGGTGCTGCTGACGGTGCTGATCGTCGGGCTGTGGGCGAACCATTCGCCGACCCCCGAGAGGGCCTTTGCCGGGGGCGTTCCGCGGGCGATCAACCCGCAGACGCAGCGGGACGCCGTCGCCGAGGCCCAGCGCGCGGGCAACGCGAAGCTCGACGAGCTGATCGAACTGCTCAAGAGCGGCGAGGTGCAGGTGAAGGTGGTCGGGCAGCTTCCCGTCGAGGAGGACGCCAACCGTGCGGACGTCCAGGCGAAATAGCGTAGCGGCGGGCGAGGGCTTCACGCTCGCCGAAATCCTGGTGGTGGTCGGCGTCGTGGCGGTCGTCGCGGCGCTGGCGGTGCCGTACTTCGGCTCGATGGACGGCACGCAGGCCGTCTCGGCCGCCCGGACGCTCGCCGCGGACCTCGAGTACGCCCAGAACGTGGCGATCACGATGCAGCAGTCGGTCACGGTGACGTTCAGCGACTCCGGGGAAACCTATACGCTCAGCAACGCAAGTGGACCCCTGATTCACCCGATAACAAAGTCGGCGTACACAGAGGATTTCAGGGCGCACGACGCGTTGTCGGACGTCGACCTGGTGTCGGCAAGCTTCGGCGGCGCTTCGTCCGTGACCTTCGATTCGCTGGGGACGCCGGACAGCGCCGGCACGGTGACGCTCCAAGCCGGCCCGCACGTGTACCGGGTGAACGTCGCGAGCGTCACGGGGAGGGTTTCCGTGACCGCCGACGGCTCCTGACGAAAGGACGCGAACCGCCATGCTGGACCTGCTGCTGCGGAAAAAGCGAAGCCCCATCGCCCTGGACGTGGGCGCCGACAGCGTGAAGGTGATGCAGATGCAGCACGTCGGCGGGGCCCTCCAGGTGAGCGCCTCGGGGCGGTGGCGCGTGCCCGACGCCGACAGCGGCGACGCGGGGGAGCTCCACGACCGCAAGGCCGCGGCGCTGCGGGAGATCGTCCGCTCGGGCGGTTTCCGCGGGCGGCGCGTGATCTCCGCGCTGTCCTGCGGGCAGCTCGGGGTCAAGAACGTGCGCCTGGGGAAGATGCCCTCGGCGGAGCTGGACCGGGCCGTCCTGGACGAGGCGCGCCAGCGATTCGAGTTCGACGTCGCGCCCGACCGCCTCAAGTACCTCCAGGCCGGGGAGATCCGCCAGGGCGCCGAGACGCGCCAGGAGATCATCATGCTGGCGATCCCCGAGGACGCCCTCAACGAGCACCTCCGCCTGCTGAGCGATGCGGGGCTGCGGCCGGAATGGATCGACGTGGAGCCGGTCGCGCTGTTCAGGACCTTCGAGCGATTCCTCCGCCGCCGCGCCGACGAGGAGGCGGTCAGCGTGGTGGTGGACATCGGGCTCTCGACGACCCGCGTGATTGTCGCCCGCGGACGGCGGATCGTGTTCATCAAGTCGGTCGACATCGCCGGGCGGAAGTTCAACGAGGCCGTCGCGAAGCATCTGAACCTCAGCTACCACGAGGCGAGTGAGATGCGGGCCCGCATGATGCGGGACCACGAGACACACATGCACGACGGTGACGGCGAGGGCGAGCGGGACAACGTGCACTGGAGCGTGCACGACGCGCTTCGGGCCGAGGCCGAGGCGCTGGCGAGGGAGATTTCGCTGTGCCTTCGCTACTGCCTGGTAACCTTCCGCGGACTTCGCCCGCGCTGCGTGACGATGACCGGCGGGCAGGCGTACGACCCGGCGCTGGTGGACCTGCTGGCCCGCAACCTGAATCTCGAGTGCGTGGTGGGGCGGCCGCTCAAGAACGTGGATGTCTCCGGGGTGGAGCTGGGCTCCGACCGGCGGGCGGTCATGAGCGAGTGGGCGGTCTGCGCGGGGCTCGCGCTGCGTGACATGAACATCCGGGCACCCGAACACGAGGACGAGAATGCAGAACATCGACTTTCTGCCTGAGCGCATTCGACAGCAGCGGGCGCGGCGGCGACGGCTCATCCGCCAGGCGTACCTGGTTGTCGGGTGCGCCGCGATCCTGGCGACGTTCGCCTGGGTGCGGGGTGATCGGGTGAGCGAGGCCCGCGCCGAGCTCACCGGGCTGGAGACACGCAAGGCCAATTTCGAGCGACAGCTCGAGGTACGCTCCGAGCTCGAGCAGCAGATGGCTGAACTGCTGATCAAGAAGCGCATCGACGACCAGCTCGGCTCGCGCGCGAACGTGCTGGACATTCTCGCCGAGCTGGACCGCATCATGCCGGGCAGCATGTCGCTGACGGACCTCCGCCTGGAGACGGTCGAGCTGCCCGCCGGCGGTACGCACCGTCGGCAGACCAACGACAGCAGAAGCGCCCGCGCCGCCCGCACGACGTCCAAACGCGAATCGAAGGTCAAGCGGATGCGCCTGGTGCTGACCGGACTGGCGCCGACGGACGTGGACGTGGCGAACTTCATCGGGCAGCTCTCGGCCAGCCGACTCTTCGAGGACGTCAACATGGGCTACTCGAAAAACGCGACCTTCGAAAATCGGATTGGACGCGAATTTCAAGCCAGCTGTCATGTGGTCCGATAGCGCTGCAGGAGAGGCGATGCCCCGAATTACCCGAGAAACGTGGATCGGACTGGGCGTGACGGCCGCGGTTGCCGTCGGCGCCGTCGTGTTCCTGTACCTTCCGCAGGAGCGGAAGCTCGACGTGCTGCGGTCCGACATCGTCTCGCTCGAGACACAGCTCGAGCACGACGTGCAGGTCGCCGCCGTCGTGCCCGATCTTATCCGGCAGGTCGAGCAGATGAAGGCCCGATACCAGAACTTCGATCGCCGGCTGCCGCAGAAGAAGGAGCTCGGGGGCTTTCTCCGCGAGATCAGCAGCGAGGTGGCCGACCGCGAGCTGACCGACCAGGTCATCGAGCCGGGCGACCCGCAGCGCGAGGACCTATTCCACACGCTCCCGATCATCATGAAGTTCCGCGGCGGGTATCCGGCGCTGACCGGATTCCTCAGGCAGGTCGAGAAGATGGAGCGCCTGACCCGCGTCGAGAGACTCCGCGCCCGCTACGACGAGAAGACCGATGAACTGATGATCGAGCTGCAGCTCAACATCTACTTCACCGAAAGCTGACGAGAGGTTTCGCATGGCCGAGCCCCGCAAGAACAACGCACCCGCGCTGACGCAGCGCGTGGTCGCCGAACTGAAGCGCGACAAGAAGAAGACCGTCGTGCTGGGCGTCCTTGTCGTCCTGGCGGCCGTGGTCGGCGGGAGACTGCTCGTGCAGAGCCTCTCTCCCCGTCAGGCCGGAGCGGCCGAGAGTCCGCTTCCCGCGGCTGTGCCGTCCGAGAGCCCGGAGACGGGCGACGTCGCCGACGGGACGGCGGGCCTGCTCGACCTGGCCGAACCGCCCGCCGAGGCGCCGCACAGGCCCGGACGGCGGGACCACGAGTTCCAGCGCGACCTGTTCGCCCGGCGCCCGGAGTTCTATCCCCTCGAGCAGCCGAAGGAGGAGGCGACCAAGGTCGTCACGAAGAGCGAACCCTCCGCCGATGAGAAGCGCCGGGCTGCCGAGCGGCTGGTCCGCAGCCAGGCGCGGTCGCTGTCGCTGCAGAGCACCGTCGTGTCGAGCACGCCGACCGCGATCGTCAACGGGCGCGTGCTGCGCACCGGCGATTGGATCAACGGATTCGAGATCACGGAGATCACCCCGCGCGGCTGCACCGTCCGGAAGGACGGGGTGGACGTGCAGCTTCAGATGAGCCAGTAGCGCCTTCCACGGCCCCATTGCGTGACGGGGTCGACAATTTGAACCCGGCCGCACCAGACGCGGCCAGCCCCTGATAAGGAGTTTGTCATGAGGCACGCAACGCGAAAGCCCGACGGCGCCATCTGTATCGCGTCACTCGCGGCGATCTTTCTGTTCACGGTTGCGGCGGCCGCCCAGGACGCGGCGCCGCCCGCCGATGCGCCGACCGGCGCGCCGGCCGAGGGTTCGGAGGACGAAACCGTCCAGATGACCCAGCCGGGCACCTTCGAGATACACGTCCAGGGGGCCGACCTGCGCGGCGTGCTTCAGCTTCTCAGCACCCAGGGGCGCCGGAACATCATCGCCACCAAGGGCGTGTCGGGAACCGTGACGGCTGACCTGTACGGCGTGACGTTCAGGGAGGCCCTTGAAGCCGTCCTTCGATCCACGGGATTCGTCTACGAGGAGAAGGGCGACTTCATCTACGTCTACACGCCCGGGGAGTACGAGAAGGTCCGCCAGGCCGAGCGGCGGATGGTGACGAAGACCTACACGCTGTACTACGTCTCGGCGGCGGACGCGCAGACGCTCATTGCGCCGGCGATGTCGAGCGACGGGACGATCGCCACGACGCCGCCGTCGGAGGTGGGCATCGGCACCGACGAGGCGGGCTCCGGCGGGAACAACTACGCGACAGAGGACGTCCTCGTGGTCCGTGACTACGAGGAGAACATCGAACAGATCAGCGAGATCATCGCCCAGCTCGACAAGCGTCCGCAGCAGGTGCTCATCGAGGCGACGGTCCTGCGGGCCTCGCTGACCGAGGGCAACCATCTCGGCATCGAGTTCAACACCCTCGCGGGCATCGACTTCGAGGGGCTGGGCAGCACGAGCGACGCCATCACCAACGCCGAGCCCGGCGAGGCGCCCGCCAGCGCCTTCCGCGACGGCGCGGCGACCTTCCGCACCGATCTGACCTCGGCCGTACCCGCCGGCGGGTTCACGTTCGGACTGATCACCAATAACGTGTCGTTCTTCGTCCGCGCGCTGGAAAGCGTAACGGACGTCGCGGTCCTGGCGAACCCCAAGCTGCTGGTGCTCAACAAGCAGCGCGGCGAGGTGCTCGTCGGGCAGCGAGACGGGTACATCACCACGACCTTCACGGAGACGACGGCCACCCAGGCGGTCGAGTTCCTCGAGACCGGCACCCATCTGGTCGTCCGCCCCTGGATCGGCCGCGACGAGTACATCCGGATGGAGGTTCACCCCGAGGACTCCTCCGGATCGGTCGAGCAGATCGGCGAGTTCGCCCTCCCGCGGGAGACCACCACCGAGGTGACCAGCAACGTGCTCGTCAAGAGCGGGCACACCATCGTCATCGGCGGGCTGTTCCGTGAGCGGAGCGAGTCCGGCCGGGCGCAGGTCCCCGTGCTGGGCAACGTGCCGTACGTCGGTCCGCTGTTCCGCCGCACGGGCGACACGACCGAACGCGAAGAGGTGATCGTGCTCATCACCCCCCGCATCGTCGAGAACGAGTCCTTCGAGGCCGTCAGCGAGCAGCTCAAGGACGACGTCGAGCGGTTCCGCATCGGCAAGCGGAAGGGCCTGCGCTGGTGGGGACGCCCCCGCCTCGCTCAGACGCACATGCGATGGGCGCGCCAGGCGATCGCCGCCGGCGACGGCGAGAAGGCCCTGTGGAACGTGGACATGGCGCTGTCGCTCGAGCCGGGAATGGACGAGGCGATCCACCTCAAGGAACGCCTGACCAACGAGGCCTACTGGCACGACGAGTCGCGTTACTCGGCCATCAAGTACGCGATCCAGCGGATGGTCATGCAGGACATGGGCCGCCCGGTCGAGCAGGTCATTCCGCGCCGCAAGCCGCTCGACGTCGACAAGTTGGCCCCGGAGGTCCGCAAAGCCCTGGGCATCCGCAAGCGCCCCGAGCCGACGCCCGCGACGCCGGTCGACAACCCGCCGGTCCACCTGACGCCGCAGACGCCGACCAGGCCCCAGGGCGACGGAGACGGCGAATCATCGCCCGACGCCCAGATGCCGCCGCGAGCGGTCGACGGCAGCGACACCCGGGACGACGACGTCCAGCCGCCCCGGGAGCCCGCGCCGTCGGACGCCGACGCGCAGAGTTCCGCCGCGCCCCCCGCGGAGGAGCCCAGGGACGATCCGCCGAGCGACGTCAAGCCCGAGCCCCTCGCCGAAGAAGAACCGGTCGCCAGGGGCGAGGCGGGCGAGGGCGGGGCGTCCTGACGCGTGTTTTTTTGCCTTCAGGTGTCAAGATAGGAAGTCTGGGAAGCTCAGATAATAACGAATGCGGAGTTCGATCATGCATAGACTGACGATCACGACACTCATCCTCGCCGCCGTCGCGGCGGGGTGCAACAACACCTCGATGGACGACGCCCGCCTGCAGGCCCGGGGACGATGGCAGCTCGCCCGGGCGCGAATGCTCTACGGGCTCGCCGAGGAGCAGCTCAAGGGCGGCAAGCTCGACGAGGCCTATCGCAAGGCCCGCGAGGCGGTCGCCATCCAGCCGGAGTTTCACGACGCCCGCCTGGTGCTCGCCAAGGTCTACATCGAGCAGGGCCGCTATCCGCTGGCGATCCGCGAGCTGGAGCAGCTCGCCGTCGCTTCGCCGGAGGAGCCGGAGTACCGCTACCTGCTCGGCGTCGCCCAGGAGAAGCATGGTGACCTGACGGCGGCGCTGGAGTCCTACCGACGGGCCCAGGCGCTCGGCGACGACGACCGGTCGGCCGTTATGGCCATCGGCGAGGTGCTGGTGGCGATGAACCGCATCGACGAGGCCCGCGCGTTCGTCATCAGTCACCTGGCGCTGGCGGGCGACGACGCGGGGCTGTACGAGCTGGCGGGACGCCTGGCGATGATGCAGGAGGACTATCGTGCGGCTGCGTCGCACTACCGCCAGGCATGCGACATCGACTACGAGAACATCCGCTACCGCGAGCTGCTCGCCAAGGCGCAGTTCCGCGGCGAGCAGTACCGCGACGCCCTGGACACGCTCGAGGCGCTGGCGGACAACCGCAGGTACGAGGGCGGCGCGTGGTTCTACGGCATGCTGGGCGACGCCTACATGCACGTGGGGCGGATCCGGCAGGCGTGCAGGGCGTACTTCGAGGCGACGGAGCTGTCGCCGAACGTCTCGGCCGTCTGGGCGAAGCTCGCCCGGGCGGCGATGACGGCGGGCGAGCGAGAACGGGCTGTCCTCGCTGCCCAGCAGGCGCAGATGCTCGACCCGGCCGACCCCGGCGCGGTCATCCTGCTCGGGTACGCCTTGCTGAAGGACGAGCGGGTGGACGGCGCGCTGCGCGTGCTGGCCGACGGGGTCGCCGCCCACCCCGAGGACGCGACCTTGCGGTGCCTGCTGGGGCGTGCCTTCGCCGCGGCGGGGCGCGACGACATGGCCGTTACGTGCTACAACGCCGCGCTGGATGTGGACCCCTCCCACCCCTTGGCGCGGGACCTCCTGCGTGACGCCGGGCACGGGCAGGCCCTGTCGCAACTGAACTGACCGCCCGGAATCGCCGATCCCGTATGAGGAAGGGCCATCGGAGGACATCGTGACGACGGCGAAACGATTGGGACTGGCGAGCGTGGCGCTCATCTCTCTGGGCGCCAGCGCCGCCTACTTCTCGACCGCCATGGCGCTGGAGGGTCACGGTGTTCCCCGCGCGGGGCTCAACTACATCGTTCTCGGGCTCGTCGCCGGGCTGACCGTGCTGCTGTTGCTGCTGTTCTGGCGGAGCGTGCATCGATCCGTCCGCTGCATCGGCGAACAGCTCCAGGCGATGACCCGCACGCGCAGCCCGGGGCTCGTCATGGTTGACGGCGACGACGAGCTGTCGGTCATCACGAAGCCCCTCAACGAGTTCATTTCCACTGTCCGCGGCGAGATCGAGCAGGTCCGGGCCGAGAACCGCGAGCTCAAGATCGAGTCCCGCATCGCATCGGCGGAGAAGCACAACACCGAGGCGATCATCTTCTCGATCTCCGATGCGGTGATCGTGACGAACCGGTTCGACGAGCTCGTGCTCGCCAACGAGGCCGCCGAGAAGCTGCTCGGCTTCGAGCTGTCCGGCGCGCTGCGGAAGAACATCGACCAGATCATCGCCGACGGCACGCTGGTCCGCCTGATCCGCGAGACGCGCAGCCACGGGCGGCGGTTCACGCGCAAGGTCGTCGAGCACAGCATTGACCAGAAGGGCTCGCCGCGGTGCTTCTCGATCACCCTGAGCTGCGTGGTCACGCCGAGCGAGGAGGTTTCCGGCGTGGTGGCCGTGCTGCACGACATCACGCGGGAGAAGGAAATCGCCCGGATGAAGACCGACTTCGTCTCCAACGTCTCCCACGAGCTCAAGACGCCGCTGGCGTCGATCAAGGCGTACGTGGAGATGCTCGTCGACGGCGAGGCGGAGGACGACAGGACCCGCGGCGAGTTCTACGAGATCATCGCTTCGGAGACCGACCGACTGCACCGGCTGATCGAGAACATCCTGAACATTTCGCGGATCGAGTCGGGCGTGGTGAAGGTCGCGCGCGAGCCGATCAGCCTGACCGGCGTGGTCAAGCAGGTGCTCAGCGTCGCCGCGCCGCAGGCGAAGGCGAAGGACGTCACGCTCCTCGAGGAGCTCGCGCCCGTCTACTACCAGGTCGAGGCCGACGCGGACATGATCTACCAGGCGGTGATGAACCTCGTCTCCAACGCGATCAAGTACACCCCGGAGGGAGGGACGGTGTCGGTCCGCGTGAGCGTCGACGAGCGCCGCGGCGTGACCGTGTGCGAGGTCACCGACACGGGGACGGGCATCTCCTCGGACGACCTGCCGCACATCTTCGATAAATTCTACCGGGTCCGGGCCAGCAGCAAGATGGCCAAGGGCACCGGGCTCGGACTGACGCTGGTCAAGCACATCGTCGAGACGGTCCACGAGGGCAAGCTCTCGGTAACAAGCGAGGAAGGCAAGGGCAGCACCTTCAGCTTCGAGCTGCCCATTCTGATATAGCGGCCGGGTTCGCCCCGACGGCGGCGCGGTCGGCAAAGGAGAAGCTATGAGCGCGAAGATACTGGTGGCCGACGACGAGGCCCACATTCTGCACGTTGTGTCGATGAAGCTGACCAATGCCGGTCACCAGGTCCTGACCGCCGTCGACGGGGAGGAGGCTTTGGAGGTCTGCCTGTCCGAGCGACCGGACCTGGTCATCACGGACTACCAGATGCCGCTGATGACGGGGGTCGAGCTGTGCGTCAAGCTTCGCGAGCACGAGCAGCTTCGGGCAACCCCCGCCGTGATGCTCACGGCGCGGGGGTTCGACATCGAGCCCGAGCAGATGCGTCAGGCGGGAATCGCCGCCGTGCTCGCCAAGCCGTTCTCTCCGAGGGAGCTGCTGGAGAAGGTCAACGACCTGCTGGCCGGGGCGCGCGTGTAACGCGTCAAAGTGAGTTCAGAATGAGTTCGTCAGCACCTGCGACAACCCAGCCCGTCGGGCAGCAGACACTCGACCGTCTGCGCGACCAGACGGCGGAACTTGGAATCAACTTCCAGGTCTTCTCGCCGGACGGCCAGCCGGCGGGCGACTTCCACCCGGACTGCGCGCTGTGCGCCGCTGCATCGTCGGTGAGGCGCCGCTGCGCCGGGGAGATAGCGACGCTCGCCGCCGACGTGCTGTCGGACGAGGCGGCGACGCAGCGACGCACCTCGCTCGGCTGCTGCGTTCTCGGCACGCCGATCCGGCTGCGCCGACGGGTAACCGGGGCGGCCGTCGCCTGCTACCCGCCGCGGGAGCTGCTCGATGAGGAGGCGCTGGCGCGCTTCTGCGACGCCGCGCGGATCGACCGGCGTGCGGCAGAACCGTTGGCGAGAAAGGCCTGCAGGCACCACGCATCCCAGGCGGCGGACCTGCTGTCCACGCTGGGCTGGATGGTCCGGCGCGAGCAGGAGCTCCAGACGGCCGAGGCGGAGCTGAGCAATCTGTCGACGAACCTCTCGACGACCTACGAGGAGCTCAGCCTTCTTTATCGCATCAGCGGGTCGGTCCGGGTGACGCAGTCCCCGCGCCAGTTCCTGCGGACGACGTGCGAGGAGCTGCTCGAGGTGATGCACGTCGAGACCGTGGCGGCCGTCGTGTACGCCCATCCGCCCGCCGTCGAGCAGGAGCTGGTGGTCACGGCGGGGCGACCGCTCTCCGACGATGAGGAGCTGGCGGACCTGGTGAAGGGACGCCTCGCCCGCCGCTTCGCCGAAGGCGAGCGAACCATCGTGGACAACCACTTCGTGGAGGTGGCCGGGGGTTCCCGCGTACGCAACCTCCTGGCCGTCCCGCTGATGACCGACGAGGGCGCCACGGGCGCGCTGCTCGCTCTGAACAAGGAGACGGCCTCCAGCGGCGCCGGTGAGTTCGACAGCGTCGACCTGAAGCTGCTCAACTCGATCGGCAACCAGGCGGGGGTGTTCCTGACGAACAACCGGCTGTACGCGGAGCTGCAGGACCTGCTGATGGGCGTCCTGCACGCCCTGACCGAATCGATCGACGCCAAGGACCCGTACACGTGCGGACATTCCCGCCGCGTGGCGATGATCTCGAAACGCATCGCCGAGGCGCACGGGCTGGACGAGGCGGCGGTGCAGCAGGTCTATCTGGCCGGGCTGCTCCATGACATCGGAAAGATCGGCGTGCCGGAGGAAGTGCTGCTCAAGAGCGGCCGCCTCAGCGAGGAGGAGTTCGCAAAGGTCAAGCGGCACCCGCTGGTGGGGGCGAGAATCCTTCGCGGCATCCGCCACCTCGACGGCGTGATCGACGGGATCCTCACCCACCATGAGCGCCCGGACGGGAACGGGTATCCCTGCGGGCTGGGCAACGGCGACATCCCCGTCGAAGGGCTCATCGTCGGGCTCGCCGACAGCTTCGACGCCATGACCAGCGACCGGACCTACCGAAAGGCCCTCCCGCTGGACGAGGCCGTCGCGGAAATCAGGCGCCACGCCGTCGACCAGTTCCGTCAGGACGTCGTCGACAGCTTCCTGACCATCGACCTGCCGACCTTCCTGGAAGAGATCCGCCAGCCTGGCGACACGTTCCACCCGGTGAGCCTGCTGCAGGACGCCGCACGCAGGCGCACCGCCGCGACCGATGAGGAGGACGCGCCATGCAGATAGCCGTAGAGACGTACGGACACGCCGTCATGCTGAACATGACCGGCGAACTGACGAGCGACTCGCTGGAGGCGTTCCGGGGCGCGGTCCAGCCTTACCTCAACGAGGCGGACACGCTGGACATCGTGCTGAACCTCGAGAAGGTGCCTTTCATCGACAGCGCAGCGCTCGAGCACCTGCTGGACCTTCACGACGGGCTGGGCGAGAAGCTGGCGCATCTGCACCTGGTCAAGCCGGACGAGAACGTGCGGATGATCCTGGAGCTCACGCGTCTCGACACGGCCTTCGACGTGTTCGACGACGTCCCGGAGGCGATTCGATCCCTGGAGGCCTGACGGCGGCGCCCGACGTCGTCGACGCCATACGCGAGCGGTGACCACATATGGTATCCAACGACACAAGCCACAAGCTGAGACTCGGACAGCTCCTCGTGCAGAAGGGGGCGCTGAGCGAGGAGGACCTTCAGCGCGCCCTGGAATACCAGCGCGGCAGCGGCAACACGCTCCTGCTGGGGGAGGTGCTTCAGAAGCTGGAGTTGTGCGGGGAAGAGGACATCATGGCCGCCCTTGCGGAGGGTTACGGCGTGCCCTTCGCCCGGGTGAGCCCGAAGATCGCCGATCCCCGCGCCATCGAGGTCCTCCCGCGGGAGTTTCTCGACAAGCACACGGTGCTGCCCCTGTTCAAGGTCCGCAACCAGCTCACGCTGGCGGTCAGCGAGCCGGCGAACGTCTTCCTGATCGAGGAGGTCGCCCGCCAGACCGACTGCGAGGTGCTGATCGTCAGCGCGACGGCGAAGGACATCAAGGCGACGCTCGAGAACCACCTGCCCTCGGCGAACGTGTTCGTCATCGATGAGATCTTCGACGACGCCGACGCCGGGGAGCTGTCGTTCGTCGAGGAGAAGATCGAGGACATCACGGACCTGGAGCAGGCGGCCGCCGGCTCGCCGGTGATAAAGCTCGTCAACTACCTCATCTACAACGCGGTGCGCGAGGGCGCGTCGGACATTCACATCGAGCCGGACGAGAGCGCCCTGCGGGTTCGCTACCGCGTGGACGGCGCGCTGTACGAGAAGCTCCGTCCCCCACACAAGATGCTCCCGGCGATCTCGTCGCGCATCAAGATCATGGCCGGGCTGGACATCTCCGAGCGCCGCCTGCCGCAGGACGGCGGCATTCACGTGATGATGGACGGCCGCCCGGTGGACCTGCGCGTCAGCACGATCTCCGGACAGCACGGCGAGAAGATCGTCATCCGGATCATCGACAACCGCAGCGTGCTGGTGAACCTCGAGAAGCTCGGCTTCGCCTACGAGACGCTCAAGGAATGGCGGCGGGTGATCTCCTCGCCCAACGGGATCGTGCTGGTGACCGGTCCGACCGGCAGCGGCAAGAGCACCACGCTCTACAGCGTGCTCAAGGAACGTAACGACGACGAGGTCAACATCTGCACCGTCGAGGACCCCGTGGAGTTCAACCTGCCCTGGGTGAACCAGTTCCAGGTGAACGAGAAGATCGGCTTCAGCTTCGCCTCGGCGCTGCGATCGCTGCTGCGGCAGGACCCGGACATTGTCATGGTCGGGGAGATCCGCGACCACGAGACGGCCAAGGTCGCCGTGCAGGCGGCGCTGACCGGGCACCTGGTTTTCAGCACGCTGCACACCAACGAC
>CAZADC010000046.1:0-15011 GCA_964483755.1 uncultured Planctomycetaceae bacterium
TCAAGCACATGCGGGCGATGGTGGACGTGCTGACGATGACGGCGACGCCCATCCCGCGGACGCTGCACTTGTCGCTGCTCGGCCTGCGGGACATCAGCTCGCTGACCACCCCCCCGCTCGACCGCCGGGCGATCCACACCGAGGTGGTCAGCTACGACGACCGGCTGATCCGCCAGGCGATCCTCCGCGAGCTCAACCGCCAGGGGCAGGTCTTCTTCGTGCACAACCAGGTGCGGGACATCCGCCCGATCTCCGAGCACGTGCGGACGATCGTCCCGGAAGCCCGCATCGCCGTCGGGCACGGGCAGATGGCGGAGGGCGAGCTGGAGAAGACGATGCTCCGCTTCGTCCGCGGCGAGATCGACGTGCTCGTCTGCACGACGATCATCGAGAGCGGGCTGGACATCCCCACCGCCAACACGATCATCATCCACGAGGCCGACCGGTTCGGGCTCGCCCAGCTCCACCAGCTCCGCGGGCGCGTCGGGCGATACAAGCACCGGGCGTTTTGCTACCTGCTGCTGCCGCAGCGGCGACCCGTCTCGGCCGTGGCGGCGAAGCGCCTCAAGACCGTCGAGGAGTTCTCCGATCTCGGCGCGGGGTTCCAGATCGCCATGCGAGACCTCGAGCTCCGCGGCGCGGGCAACATCCTCGGGCGCGAGCAGAGCGGGCACATCGCCACCGTCGGGTACGAGCTGTACTGCCAGCTTCTCGAGGAAACCGTTCGCGATCTCCAGGGCAAGCCCGCACGGACCCGCCGGCACGTGCACGTGGACCTCGGCATCGACGCCTACCTGCCGCGCTCGTACATTCCCTCCGAGCGGCAGCGGATGGAGATCTACCGGCGGATGGTCGCCTGCGACAATCCCGCGGCGATCGACCAGCTCCGGGCGGACCTCGACGACGCCTGGGGCGCCCCGCCCGACGCGGTCGACACGCTGCTGTCGCTGGCGGAGATCCGCGTCCGGGCGGCAATCCTGAGCATCGAGAGCATCGTGCTCAAGGAGCCGGACGTCATCTTCGCGCTGCGGGACGTCCGACGGACCGACGAGCTGTTCAAGGACGTGGCCGGCACGGTCCGCCTGCCGGACGAGACGACCGTCCACTGGCGCCCGCCGCCGGTCTACCGACAGATGCCGACGCTCATTAATGTTCTGTTAAACCGATTGAGACGCGCCACGCCCGATCTATAATGCCTCTTAACGTTGTGTTCGGATGCTGAACGGTGTCTATATGACTATGACTACCCGCCTGACCGTCGCCCTGTGTCTCGCCGGCGCCCTGCCGCTGAGCGGTTGTTCATGGCTTCGCAGCGTCTGGCCGTCCGGCGACAAGGACGTGCCCGTCACGCCGCCGGAGACGGTGAACGTTCCCGACGAGGACGACGAGCCGGATGCGCCGCGACGCGCGCCGGCGGACGGCGGGGTGGAATCGGCGGCGCCGGCCGGGCTCGCCCGGGCGGACATGCCGATGGACGCGGCGGCGGCCGACGTGTCGGACGAGTCCGAGCCGCAGCCCCGGCCGTTGACGCCCCGGCGGGTCCGCGAAGACCCCGACGAGGCCGATCCGGCCGTCGAAACCGTCGCGGCTGGCCCGCCTGCATCGCCCAACCGCCATGAGACGCCGACGGCCGCCGCACCCACCGGCGAAGAGTCCAAGGCCGACCCGTACCCGCATGCCCCGAAGGTCGAGAACGACCCCCAGCCGGCGCCGATGCCCGTAGTCGACATGACCGACGAGGCGGCGGCGACCGCCGTCGAGGGGGACGCGCCATCCGAGGCAGCCCCGACCGCCCTCGAACCGACGCCCACCGAACCGTCGACCGCGGCGGACGGCGACGGGCAGGAGCGCGTCGTCGAGGTCATCATGGAGCGCCCGCGCGAGGACGGACCCGACCAGCCGGCCGGCGAGCCCGATCGCCCCGCAGACACGGGCTCCCCGACGCCCGACGAAAGTGACCCGGTGCGTCTGACGGACCTCGCCGGTCCGGACGATCTCCCGACGGGCGCATCGGGACGCAGGGAAGACCCCCCGCCGCTCTCGACCGTCCTGCCGGACGAGCAGCCCGCGGAGGACAGCCCCCCCGCGACGGCCTTGCGCGACCCGGCCGAACCGTCATCCGAATCCGGCCGCCGCCGCGAGCCGCCGTCGGTCGTCAGCACGCCGTCGCCGGTCGCGCCCCGCCCGGCGATCCCCCCGGCCGTCGAGCCGGTCGCCCCACCGCGTCGCGAGCGCCCGAGCGAGCCGCTCGGCGACGCCGGTGACGTCGAGGCCGTGATGCTCCAGGTCAACGAGCGGTTCATCACCATCGACGACCTGCTCACCAGCGCCCATCGCCGCCTGATGGAGCTGGCCGACCAGGCCCCCACCGAACAGGCCTTCCGCCGCGGGGCGCAGGGTCTCCTGGCCGAGGAGATCCGTTCCCAGATCGGCGAGGCGCTGGTCCTGCTGGAAGCGGAGCGGCGCCTGACCGAGCCGCAGACCCAGCAGATCGACGCGGAGATGGAGCGCATCTACAACGAGACGCTCGCCGAGGCGGGCGGCTCGCGGGCGAAGCTCGAAGGCGACCTCGAGGCGCAGGGAACCAGCCTCGACGCCGTGCTCAAGGAACGCCGGCGCCGCCTGACGCTGCGGATGTACCTCCAGCAGAAGTTCGCCCCGGCGATCATCGTCAACCGCCGGCGCCTGTACAACTACTACCGCACGCATCCGGAGCAGTTCAGCAGGGACAGGAAGGTGCGGATGCAGATCATCGCCGTGCCGGTGCGCCTGATGGCCGCCGCAGCGGGCGAGCCGTCCGAGACCGAGCTCCGCCAGGCCGCCTCAGCCGCCCGGACGCTCGCGCGGCAGGCGATCGGAAAGCTGGACGCGGGCGAGGACTTCGCGCAGGTCGCCCGCGAGACGGCGTCGGCGATCAAGGACGCCCACGGCGACCGGTGGGACGCCCTGCCGCTGCGCGATCGCGTCTTCGTCGAGAAGATGGCGTCGGGCGGGACCTGGCCTCTCATGCCGGCGGGGAACTTCGCCATCGAGCCGGTGGAGAACGCGGCCTTCGCGCTCTCCGGGGGGCAGCACAGCGGGATCATCGAGACCGACACCGGACCGTTCATCGTCCGGGCGGCGGAGGTCGAGCCCGGCGAGACCACGCCGTTCACGAAGGCCCAGGAGAAGATCGAGACGATCCTGCGCCAGCAGCAGTTCCGCAAGCTGGTGGACGAGCACTTCCGGACGCTCACGGAGAACGCAACGATCATCCATCCGGAATCGCTGCTCGACGAGTCCGTCGACCGCGCGACCCGCCGCTACTGGCGCTGAGAGAGTTCCGGGAGACGATGCAGCCCGGCTGCCGGCGACAGGTGCAACCAGCCCCAGGGACGTTCGACCTGCCGGGCGCAATGCGATTGCAGGGGAGCACGTCCCACCGAGCACGAGCCACTGACGAGCGACCACCGGCCAACACTCACTGGCCAGTGACCACCGGCTGCTGACCACCGGCTATCGCCTGCGGGCTGCCGGCTCAGGCATGCTCGCCTTCCTCGCTTTCGGGCGCGGGGGACTCGGCGGTTTCAACCGGTGCGGCCGGTTCGCCTTCGGAGCCCTCGACGGGCGTCCCGGCGGCCGGAGCGGCCGGGGCTTCGCCCTCTTCGCCGGGCTCCTCTTCCCACTCGGCTTCCTGGGCGGCGTCGACCTCCTCGCCGAAGTCCAGGCGCACGTCGTACTTGTCGAGCTGGCGGATCGGCTCGTGCAGGTCGACGTTGCTCGGCTCGACGACGACGCCTTCCTCGGCCAGGGCGGCCGCGACCTGTGCCGGACCGACCGACCCGTACAGGTGCCCCTGCGGGTTGGCGCGGGCGGTAATGGTGACCTCCTTGCCCTCGGCAAGCTGGGCCCTGGCTTCGAGCTCGGCCTTGATCTTGGCCAGCTCGGCAAGGTAGGCCGCCTTCTCCTCCTCGACGCGCTGGATGTTCGCCTCGGTCGGGGCGTACCCGATGCCCTGGGGGATGAGATAGTTCCGGGCGAAGCCCGGCTTGACGTCGACGACCTCGCCGATCCTGCCGACGTTGGTCACGTTTCTTCGCAGTAGAATCTTCATGTCGCTGGCTTCCTCTTCGTGTCGGGGTCAACCCACGTAGGGCAGCAGGCTGAGGAACCTCGCCCGCTTGACGGCCCGCTTGCACGAGCGCTGGTGGTGTGCGCAGTTGCCGCTGCGCTTCCGCGAGAACATCTTGCCCTGCTGGGTCGTCAGCTTGCTCAGCACGGCGATGTCCTTGTAGTCCACCTCGGCGACCTTGTCCCGGCAGAAACGGCACTTGGCCTGCTCGCGGTAGTAGTTCTTCCGCTTGCGGGAACTCTTTCGTCCGCTCCGTCCGCCTGATCTCTGTCTCGATCTCGCCATTCGTCTGATTCCTCTCGCGTCACTGCGCGGGCCCGCGGCGTCGCCGCCGACCGCCTCGATGATCCTGATTCGTCGTCACTGCCTGGCGCCTCGCGGCGCCCGCTCCATGGCGGCGTGGGACTAGAACGGAATCTCCTCGCCGCCTTCGTCGTACGACGACGGGGGCGCGTCGCCGAAGTCGTCCTGCGGCGCCTGCGATTGCCCCCCGCCGCCGTCGCGGGGCGCCTGCCGCGAACCGCCCTGACGGTTGGCGTATCCGCCTCCGCCGGACGACGAACCGCCGCCTCCCCCGCCGCCCAGGAATTGGAAGTTCTCGACGAACACACGGTGCTTCGACCGCTTCTGCCCGTCCTTGCCCTCCCACTGGTCGAGTTGGAGTCGCCCCTCGACCAGGATGGGCCGCCCCTTGCTCATGTACTGGTTGATGATCTCCGCCTGGCGGCCGTAGCAGCGGCAGTCGATGAAGCAGGTATCCTCACGCTCCTGACCGTCGCTCGTCTTGTACTTCCGGTTGACCGCCAGGCCGAACTCGACCACCGGCGTCTGCGACGGGAGATACGACAACTGCGGGTCGCGGGTCAGGTTGCCCAGCAGGATGATCTTGTTGAAGTTCGCCATGTCTCGCTCCGTGCATTGTCCGCGGCTGTCGTTCGGGGCGCGGCCGCCTTACTCCTTGTCCTCGTCGCTGTCGGCGGCCTCGCCTTGGTCTTCGTCGCTGGTGTCGCTGCCGTCCGCTTCGCCCTCGCCCTGGGCATCGGCGGATTCTTCCTTCCCGCCTTCGGCTTGTTCGTTTTCGGCCTGCTCGCCGTCTCCGTCGGGCTCCGACGTCGATTCGTCCTCGGACTTCGGCTCGGACGTCTTTTCCTCGCCCTCGGACTCCTCGGCTTCCTTCTTCTCCTCGCGTTCGGCGGCAGCCGCCTCGCGGCGCTGCTGCGCCTCGGTGGCGGGGGTGGCGGCGGCGATCTGCTCCTCGGTCAGGTCGTCGCGGCGCAGCAGCAGCCCGCGCAGAATCCGCTCGTCGAGGGAGACGTCGTGCTCGATCTCCGTCACCCGCGCCGGATCGGCGCGGAAGTAGGTCAGCACGTAGAGCCCGCGCCGCCTGCCCTGGATTTCGTAGGCCAGGCGGCGCTCCTCCCACGGCTTCATGGAGAGCACGTCCGCCTCGTAGCGGGTCAGGACGTTGGAAATCGGCTCGCTGGCGGCGTCAAACTCGTTGCCCGCGTCCACCAGGAACATGCCTTCGTAGGTTCGCTTGCCGTCACTCATCTGCGTTTCCCGTAGTCTGCGTCTTGCGGTTGTATTCCTGCATCACGTTTTCGATCCCGTGGAAGACCCAATCTTCCACCGCGTCCGCCGCCGTCCGCACGGCCGGGGCGAACGTCTCCAGCTCCTTCGCCGGGAACTTCGACAGCACGTAGTCCGCCGGGTCCATCTGTCCGGGCGGCTGGCCGATCCCGATCCGCAGGCGGGGCGCATCCGTCGTGCCCAGCGCCCGCAGGATGTCGGCGAGCCCTTTGTGCCCGCCGGCCGATCCGCCCGCCCGCGCCCGGATCGCCCCGAGCGGCAGGTCCATGTCGTCCATCACCACCAGCAGGTCGTCCGGGTCTGCCTTGTAGAACCGCAGCAGCTCCGCCACGGCCTGCCCGGAGCGGTTCATGTACGTCTGCGGCGCGAACATCATCACGCGGCGCCGCTCGCCGCCGCGCTCGAACCGCCCGTCCAGCAGCACGCCTTGGAAGGCGCTTCGCCCGTCGCCGGCGCCGCAGCGGACCGCCAGCTCCCGGACGACCATGAACCCGGCGTTGTGTCTCGTGCCGCGGTACTCGCGCCCCGGGTTGCCCAGGCCGACCACGAAGCGGGTTGTCTGGCTCGTCTCGCTGCACACGGGATCGGTTCATCGTCGCGAACGGGGCTACTCCTGGTCGGCGGGCGCTTCGGGCGCCTCGGCGCCCTGTTCGCCTTCGGCTTCTTCCTCGGCGCCGATGACTTCCGGCTCGGCCATCTCGGCGGCCTCTTCCTCTTCCTCGATGAGCTCTTCCTCGATGATGTTCACGGCGGCCACGAGTGCGTCCGGATCGTCGACCAGCTCGGCGCCCTCGGGCAGCGGCAGGTCGCGGACGAAGAGCTGATCGTCGACCTGCATGTGATCCACCATCACGCGGATCTCGTCGGGAATCGCCGTCACGACACACTCGATGGTCACCTGGGCGACGTACTGCTGGAGGACGCCCTCCTCGGCCTCGCCGGCGGGCGTGCCGCGAAGCTCGACCGGCACGGTCACCTCGACGCGCTCGTCCAGCGAGACGCGGGCGAAGTCCACGTGCAGCAGCTCCTGTCCGAAGGTGTCCCACTGGACCTCCTTGAACAGGACGTTCTCCGTCTTGCCCTCGATGTCCAGCTCCATCAGGCGCTCGCCGTGCTGGAGAGCGACGGTCACGTCGTGGGTGTCGAGGATCACGGGGACCACGTCCTCGCCGTGTCCGTACACCACGCCGGGCACCTTGCCCTGCTCGCGGAGCTGCCTGCAGTACCGGCTGCCGGTCTCGCTGCGGCCAGTCGCCGTCAATTTCGCCATGGTTCTTCTCCCGGCCCCGGCGCGGTGCGCCGGGGGCGTCGCTCGTTACCTGAACAGATTGCTCACGGATTCGTCGTTGTGAATTCGGTGGATCGCCTCGCCCATCAGCTCGGCGACCGACAGCACCTTCAATTTGCCGATGGCGCTGATCGTCTCCTCGGGCACGGGGATGGTGTCGGTGACGACCACCTCGCTGATCGGCGCCTCGCCGAGGCGCCGGGCCGCCGGCCCGCACAGCACGCCGTGCGTCGCCCCGACGAACACGCCTTCGGCGCCCCGGTCCATGCACAGCTTGGCGGCCTCGCATACCGTGCCCGCGGTCGAGATCATGTCGTCCATCATCAGCACCGTGCGTCCTTTGACGTCGCCGATGATCCGCCCGACCTCGACCTGCGAGCCGCTCTTGCGCCGCTTGTCGATGATCGCCAGCTCCCCGCCCAGGCGCTCGGCGTACATCCGCGCCCTCTTCGCGTTACCCGGGTCCGGACTGACCAGCACCAGGCGTTCGAACTTCCGGTCCGACCAGTAGCGGCTGAGCACCGGCTCGGCGTACAGGTTGTCGACCGGGATGTCGAAGAAGCCCTGGATCTGTGAGGCGTGCAGGTCCAGCGTCAGCAGGCGGTCGGTCCCCGCCGTCGTGATCAGGTTCGCCGTCAGCTTCGCCGTGATCGGCGTGCGCCCCTCGTCCTTGCGGTCCTGGCGGGCGTACCCGAAGTACGGCAGCACAGCCGTGATCCGCTCGGCCGAGGCGCGGCGGAGGCAGTCGATGAAGATCAGCAGCTCCATCAGCGTCGTGTTCGGCGGGCTGCACGTCGGCTGAATGAGGAACACGTCCCGTCCGCGGACGTCCTCGTCGATCTTCACGTGCACTTCCCCGTCGGGGAATTCGGAGATATTTGCGGCGCCCAGCGGCGCGCCCAGATAATCGCATATCTTCCGGGCGAGCGGCCGGTTCGACCGTCCGCTGAAGATTTTCATGTTCGCTCTCTGCATGGCGGCGGTTCCACGACGCCGACGCGACACGGCGCGGCGGATTCTGCGTTCCGACGACGCAGGCGCCCGCGGCGTCGGCGAGCCCCGCGAACGAACCCGTCCGGCGGCAGGGCGGGCAGTATCTCTACCCGGCCAGGACTCGAACCTGGAACGGGAGGACCAAAACCTCCTGTGTTACCGATTACACCACCGGGTAAGGTTCTTGTCGTCTCGACCGGGCCCGGCGCAAGGCCCGCGTCGACGCGGTACGGATCGCGGCCGGGGGGTCCGTCCGGAGACCTGAACCGGCGGCCGCGAGGTGCCGGCCCATTCCCCGCTCCCGCGGGGGCGTCCCGTGCGAACGGACAGCGCCATAAGCCAAGACCGGTGACTTTACCGTACCGCCATGCGCCTGTCAACGCCGCCGCGTCGCTTTTTTTTGCAGTGAGCCCGCGACCGGCGCGTCTGCGACGAATGCCCCCGGCGTCCCGGTCGTGGTCAAACTATCCGGCCGAGGGCTTGGCGACGTAGCCCAGCGAGGCGAGGAACCACTGGGCGGCCTCGATCGTGTCACGGTAGTACGGGTTGTCCCCGCCACGGTAGTTGAAGAAGCCGTGTCCGCAGCCTTCGTAGATTTCCAGCTCGCATCGCGCCCCGGCCTCCTGCATCGCCTCCTTGAAGGCACGGGCCTGCGCGACCGGGACGGTCTCGTCGGCGGCGCCATGGAAGATGATCGTCGGCGGCGCGGCGCGTGTGATGCGGTGGATCGGCGAAAGCTCCCGCCAGCGGTCGGTAAGGACGCCGTCCGCGCGGCGGGCGTCGTCGCGGTCGGGGAAGCCCTCCGGCCCGCAGTCGAGCACCGGGTTGAAGAGCACCATCGCGTCCGCGCGGGCGCCCGCTTGCCCCCCCGCCCCGCCGGTCAGTCCGAGCAGCGCAGCGAGATGTCCGCCGGCCGAGCCGCCGCCCGCAGCGAGCCGACCGGCGTCCAGCGAGAGGTCTCCCGCGTTGTGTCGCAGCCATCGCATCGCGGAGCGGGCGTCGGCAAGACAATCGAAGACGGACTCGGCGCCGTCACCGATGAGACGATACGCGGCCGTGGCGACGACCATGTTCCGTTCGGCGAAGTGCCGGCAGTGCGCGTCGAACTGGGTCAGGTCGCCGCCCCGCCACCCGCCCCCGTGGAAGAAGAGGATGCCCCCGCGTCGCCCCTTCCGCGACTTCGGCGGGTAGACGCGGATCGCGCGGTCGCTTCCGTCGCCGGCCGGGTAGGTCAGGTCCATCGGTTTCATGGCGGGATCCTGCGGGGTCGGTCGTCGGTTGTGCGGAATACTACTCGCTCGGGCGGGTGGTGAGCTGTCGCCGCCACGCCTCGATCCGCGCGAGGCGTTTGTCCTTCGCGGCCGACGCGTCGTATCCGTTGACGCCGGGGGCGATCTGCCGCAGCACTGCAACGACGGCCGATTCCAGCTCGCCGTTGTCCGAATCCGCGGACACCACCTTCCGCAGCTCGTCGAGCAGCGGATCGATCGCCCGTCGTCCCATGCCCGCCAGCTCGGCGGCTGCGGCCTTGGCGGCTGCGGCGTCCGCCCCTGCCAGCTGCGGAGTCAGGCGGACCACCCGGTCGCGGTCGGCAGCCGACTGTTTCAGCTCGGCGGCGGACAGCATCGCGCGGAACCGTTCCTGCTGCTCGGCCGTCAGGCGTTGCGGAAGCTCGCGAAGCGCCTCGGTCGTCAGGGCGATGACGGTGAGGAAATCGCCCTCGCTCTGCGCGGCCGTCAGCAGCGACGTAAGCTGCGCCAGCGCCTCGGCGAACGCGGCAGCGTCCTCCTGCTCGGCCATCATCCGCATCGCCTGGGGCTTCCCGGCCGCCAAGAGGGCCCGGACCCACTCCGCCCACACGTCGCCGGCGTCGGGCGCGTCGGCGCGGGACATCGCTTCGTGCGCCTCGGCGAGATAGCCGGCGGCCTCGGCCGGTCGGGCGGCGGCCACCAGGGCGGCGCCGAGGCGGCGCTGTGCGATTGGCAGGCGTTCGCTCTTGCGCGACGCGAGGGCCTCGACCCACAGTCGCATGATGCGGATCCGCTCGTCCGCGGCGTCTCCGCGGTCGGCCAGGTCGTCCACCACGCCGGCGAGCACCTCGGGCGGCGCCTTGGCGAGGATGTCCATCGTGGCGTCCCACGCCTGCTGGCGCACGTCCGCGTCCGGCTCGACGGCGGGATCGGTCCGCTGGAGGATCGCCGCAAGCTGCGACACCCCGCCGAGCGTCTTGAGCGCGACGATCGCCGCGCGGCGGACGCCGCGGTCCGGGTCGCCCGCCAGCGGCGCCACGGCCGGTGCCGAATCGCTCGCCCCGAGCTGTGCCAGTCCGTTGACGGCCGCCAGGCGGACCGTCGCGGCCGAGTCCTTCAACGCGCCCTCCAGCACGCTCGCCAGCGACTTGTCGCCGAGGTAGCTCATCGCCACGAGCAATGCCTCGCGAAGTCGGGCGCCGTCCTCGGAGCGGTCCGCCTGCTCGTACCGCCCGGTCAGCGCCTCGCTCGCCTTCGCGCGGGTCTCGGCGTCGAGGGGATTGGCTGCGGCGACGCGGGCGAGGGCGTTGGCGGCCGCCGCAGCGACCGGCTCGTACCTGGAGTCGATCTCCCGGAGGATCGCAGGAACCGCGGCCGGGTCGCGAAGCTGCCCCAGCGCGGTCAGCACGGCGGCGCGGGCGGCGGCGACCTCTTCGGCATCGAGGCGTTCGAGCAGTGCGGCGGCGGCCTGCCCGTCGCCGAGGTTGGCCAGCAGCAGCGCGGCCGACTCGCGGACGCGCGGATCGGCGTCGGCGAGCATGCCGCGGACCTGGGCGCGAACGGCGTCGGGAACCTTCCCGCCCCCCTGCAGCCGGCGGTCCGTCAGCTTCGCCCCCGTCAACCGGACGGCGGGCAACGGATCGCGGAGCAGCGACAGGAGCAGCTCGTCCTGCGCCTGCGGCGGCGTGGCGGCGTACAGGTCCGCGGTGGCCCGCATCAGGCGATCGCGGAGCAGATCGTTCTCCGCCTGAAGTGCAGCGTTCGCCCGTCCGAGACTCTCGGCCAGGTCGGCCAGCCACTCGCTGCGGTCGCGGTCCTTGTTGCGCCGCCACCACTCGCGCCAGCGCGTCACGTCGCCGTCGAAGGTCCGGATATTGGTGAGCTTCTCCAGCGCGTCGACAGCGGCGTCGCGCACGGCGGCGTCGTCATCGTCCAGCAGTCCGATCAGCGCGTCGACTGCCCGCTTGTCCAGCACGCGCTGCAGCGTGCCGATCGCCACCAGACGCACCGCGCGATCGCGCTGGGCATCGGTCGCGATCGCCACCAGCCGGTCGGTCACGCCGTGGTTCTTGAACGTCACGAGCGCACGGGCCGCCGGCTCGCGGACGGAGGGCTCCTTGCCGGTGAGCATCTTCATGAGCGGCTCGACGAAGACGCCCCGCTCGGCGGCCTGCCGCGCGATCGCCTCGGCGACGGCGATCTGCCCCTGGCGATTGCCCGCGTCGTTCAGCACCTCCCCTAGGGTCGTCGCCGCCTGGGGGTAGTCGCGGGTGAGCAGCAGCTCGGCCGCCTCGATCCGGGTCTTGAGCGAACGGTCCGGGTCGCCGAGCTGGCCGGCGAGCGTGTCGAGCTCCATCCTCTGGGCGGGCGTCAGCGGCTCCGGGGCGTCCTGGGCGCGGGCACACACGGACGCAGCGAGCAGGCAGAGCAGCGCAATTGTCCGTGGCGTGCTGAGGGTCATACGAGCGACGTCCTGGTCCGCGACGAATGGGGGCGCTTCCGTCGCCCCTGTTTATAGAACACATATCGACGCGGTGAGTCAGCGAGAAAAACCGTTTTGCGGGCAAAAAACCCTTGAAACGCGCCGATTTTCGCGCCGAACCGCCCAAAACGCGCCCCCGGCGTTGCATTGCCCGTCGCCGCCGGTATCATGGCGACCATGGCCGAGACGAACCCCCTGACCTACAAGGACGCCGGCGTCGACATCGACGCCGCCGACGCGATGGTCGACCGCATCCGCCCGCTGATCGAGCGGACGCGCGGGCCGAGGGTGTTCGGCAGCTTCGGGGGCTTCGCCGGGCTGTTCCGCCTCGACTACGACGAGAAGCTCTTCAAGCGCAACTACCGCGAGCCGCTGCTGGTCGCCTGCACCGACGGCGTCGGCACCAAGCTCAAGATCGCCTTCGCCATGAACCGCCTGGACACGGTCGGCATCGACCTGGTCGCCATGAACGTCAACGACATGGTCTGCTGCGGCGCCGAGCCGCTGTTCTTCCTCGACTACGTCGCCGCCGGGCGGGTCGATCCCGACCGGATGACCGAGATCGTCCGCGGCATCTCCGAGGGATGCGTCCGCTCGGGCGACTGCGCCCTGCTGGGCGGCGAGACGGCCGAGATGCCGGACCTCTACGAGCCCCAGGAGTTCGACCTCGCGGGCTTCGCCGTCGGCGTGGTCGAGCGCAGCCGGCTGATCGACGGGCGGAACGTCGAGCCCGGCGACGTGGCGATCGCCCTGGCGAGCGACGGGCTGCACTCGAACGGGTTCGGGCTGGCGCGCCGCGTGCTGCTGGAGCGCGCGGGCTTCGCCCTCGACGACCGCCCGCCCGAGCTGGAAGGACACAGCGTCGGCGAGACGATGCTCTACCCGACGCGGATCTACGTCCAGCCGGTGCTGAAAGTGCTCTCGCGCTACAAGGTCAAGCGGGTGGTCAAGGCGATGGCGCACGTCACCGGCGGCGGGCTACCGGGCAACCTGCCCCGCGTCCTGCCGGACGGGCTGACCGTCCGCGTCAAGCGGGGCTCGTGGGACCCCCCGCCGATCTTCCGCCTGATCGCCACCCGCGGGCCGGTGGACCCGATCGAGATGATGCGCGTGTTCAACATGGGCGTCGGGTTCGTGATGATCGTCGCGCCGAGCTTCGCCGAGGCGATCATGACCCGCCTGCGCCGCATGGGCGAGCGATGCTGGGTGCTGGGCAAGGTCGCCAAGGGCGGCCCGGAACTCCGCTGGGCGTGAACGGCAAACGGCTGCGGCAGGCAGCAGGCGATAGGCATCAGGCAATAGGCATCAGGCAATAGGCAATGGATGAAGCAGAAGAAGCCCTGCCACTGCGAGGCGCGAGCAACGGCCCCAAGCGGCGCCCGGACGCCCCATGCGGGGCATGCCGACAACCTGTGAGCCGCCCCAAGGCCTGATAATGGGATACTAAATCGGGTAGCGTCCCAATGACCCCCCCGCCCGGACGAGAACGATAAGGACGGATCGTCAGATCGACCGGAAATCGGGTAGCGTCCCCAATAGCCCTTCGAAGAATAGGGAGTTCGGAGATATGGTATTTCGCAAGTGGCTATCCACGAAGTCGTTCGATGAACAGTTCAAGTACGGGCTCCGCATCTTGAAGAGGTTTGGCGCATGATCCGGTCACAGGATTGCGAGCACGATCTGGCGGAAGCTGTGAGGTCATTCACTGAGAGCGCGATACTACATGGGAAGCTTGCTAACGAAGGCATGTCCTCGCAGAAGATTAACCGCGCCTTTGATCGGGCGGTGAAAGCCTATCGCCAGATACGACAACATGGTGATGATGGACAAAGGGCATTGTGCAAGCTCATGCGTCACGAAAATGACAGCGTGAGATACTGGGCAGCGCGTCACTGCCTACCCTTTGCCGAGCAAGAAGCCATTCAAGTGTTAACGACCCTGGCGGCAGGTATTGGGCCGGTCGCTTTCAATGCAGAACTGGCTCTGGATGGATGGAAGGATGGAACATACAGGCTTGACTAAGTGCGAGCCTGTGGTGTCGACATAGATAGTAGGATGGAAGATAGCCAGGCGCGCATGCACGCGTGATGGCGCTACGTGAAAGTAGAAGGAGTAGAAAGGTGTCTATAGTTGAACATCGTTGGAAAATACTTGTTGCGGTAATAGTCGTTATTGTTGCGGCGCTCTACCTGGGGAACAACTGGATTGATAGGAAGAAAGAGCACGCCAAGGAATACGCCAGGGATGTCAGAGGGCAGGTCCAGGATCACCGCGTCAACCAGATCAGGAAGATGGTCGAGGACGGTGGCGGCGTTTACCACGAGGGGGTCGGGGTTACGGCGACCGCCCGGATTGGTACGCTTCCCTTGAAGGGTAGCGGCGCGCGGTCGGAGGAGGCCTTTCTCGCCGTCGACTGCTTCATTCAGAATCTCAAATTGGACCAACGGACATTGGCCTACCGAACATGGACCAGGGCAGACTTCGCCACCGGGGGCAAGGCTTCGCTGACGGACAACCACGGCAAACTGTATCAGCGGGCGGAGCCGGCCAATATGGCCATGAAAAGCACCACGGTCAAGTCCGGCTCGGTGAAGGTCAATGATGGCATCAGCGACAGGTTGGTGTTTGAAGCCCCTACTGGCGAGATCGAGTACCTGGACCTTCGTCTGCCTGCCGCGAACGTCGGCGGCGAGGGCGTTATCGAAATCCGGATTCCCGCCGACAAGATCAAACGGCGGCAGTGAGTGGTTCGGGCTGTTCAGGCCGTGGAAAGGAATGTGCATGAGCAATGGCATAAGATCCGTCGTGATAGCGACATTGATGGCAGGCTCGCTTGTGGCGTTTATCGGCGGATGCAAGAAGAAGGACTCTGAATCTCCCCCAGCGGCGCCGGCCACGCAGACGCAGCCTGCCGAACCGCTCAGGTTGGTAGGGTGCAAAACTGGTTTTGCACCATCGTTCGCGGGGCCATCGGTTGCCAGACTTCCCCTTCCGGCTCGCCGACGCCGCGCAGTCGGTAGGGTGCAAAACTGGTTTTGCACCATCGTTCGCGGGGCCATCGGTTACCAGATTTCCCCTTCCGGCTCGCCGACGCCGCGCAGCTCCATCGGCCCGCACCAGTTGTCGGCCAACGTTCCGTCCCGCAGGCGGCGATGGATCGTGCTCCACGGCCGATCGGCGGCCCGCCGGACCAGCTTGTGCTTCACCGGGTTCATCAATGTATACGCGACGTGGTCCCGGAACTCGCGTCGATTCCGGATCGTGTGCTCGTAGAACCGCTTCTGCCACACGCCCCGG
>CAZADC010000047.1:0-9848 GCA_964483755.1 uncultured Planctomycetaceae bacterium
GGACGTCCCGGTGTCCGTCACGCTCGACGGCCGCCCTGTAGCCGAGCGGACACTCGCCCTCGCGGCCGGGGAGGCGACGACGCTTCGCGTCCCGCTTACGCCGAGGCGAGAGGGCATCCTGCACGGCAGGGCGTCGCTGGGCGTCACAGATCCGCTGGAGATGGACGACGTGCGCTACTTCACGCTGCAGGTGCGTCCGCCGTCGGAGGTCCTGCTGGTCAGCGATCCCGGGGCCCGCCGCGGACGCGACACGGTGGCGTTCCTGATGCGGGCGGCGCTGTCGCCGGTGGGCGACGGCGCGCCGCGGTTCGACGTGCGGGAGATCCGCTCGGATCGCCTGACCACGGAGACGATCGGTGCGGCGCGGGTTGTCCTGCTGTGTGACGTCTCGGGTCTGGACGCCCCGCAGTGGGGCGAGCTGGGGGCGTTCGCGGCCGCCGGGGGGGCGGTGTGGATCGTCCCGGGCGAGCTGGCGGCGCGGGAATCGTACGACTCCGAGCCCGCGTTGCGCGTCATGCCCGCGGCGCTGGGGGAGTTGAGGCGGCTCGACGAGCCGGCGAGCTGGACGGTGGCCGACGGGACGGCCCCGATGCTCGCGCCGTTCGTCGATGAGGACAACCCTCCGCTCTCGCGGGTTCGCTGCACGCGGCGGTTCGAGGCGGGCGCCATGGCGGCAGGGACGCGGACGGTGATCGCCTGCGACGACGGGGGGCCGGCGGTGCTGGTCCGCCGGATCGGCGAGGGGCGCAGCGTCCTGTGGACGACCTCTCCGACGCGGGCGTTCAGCAACCTGGCGCGGACGGCGGTGTTCCCGATTCTCGTGCAGCGGACGGCGCGTCTCCTGACGGCCCGGCCGGGCGCGGAGACGATGTTTCTCTGGGGCCGGACGGTGACGGTTGGGCTTCCGGGGGACCTGCCCGCGCCGGTGGCGATGGTGACGCGCCCGGGCGCCCGGACGGCCGAGCCGCTGACCCCGCCACTGGGTGCGTCGGGGGTGTCGGTGCTCGCCGACCGGCTCGGCGCCTGGGACGTCGAGTTCATCTCGGGCGAGCGGACGGCGCGTCGGGGCTTCAGCGTCAACGCCGATCCGTCCGAGAGCGACCTGTCGCGCGCCGAGCCCGAGCGCGTGGAAGCGCTGTTCGGCGACGTGCCGGTGGTGATCGCCCGCGCGCCGGACGAACTGGCCCGCGAGGTCCGCGCCGCCCGCCGGCCGCTGGACCTCACGGGTCCGCTGCTGATCGCCCTGCTGGCGCTGCTGGCGGGGGAGGCGTGGTTCGCGAACCGATTTTTCAGGAGAAGACAAGGCGTCAAATCCGAAATCCGAAATGCGAATTCCGAGACGTCATCCGGCAATCTCGCTTCCAGCCGGCGCTGATGCATTCCGCAGCCGACGGGGGCGCGCCTTTCGGATTTCGAGTTTCGGATTTGGTGCTTGTTGGTTCTCTCGTTTAGGATTTCGGCATTCGGATTTCGAGCTTTACGCCCGCAGGGCGTCGGACACTACTCGACACGCACAGGAGCCGGATCATGGTCAAGTCGCAGCTCGGACGGAAAGTCAAGCTGGGGTTCATCCCGGCCAATCGCGGATTCTTCTCCGACAAGCTCGCCGCCCGGATGCGGGCCGACACGATCAAGACGCTCAAGAACGCCGGCGCCGAGGTGGTCGTCCCGTCGACGAGCGAGACGAAGGTCGGGTGCGTCGAGACCGTCGACGAGGCGATGCTCGTGGGGCGCAAGTTCCGCGAGCAGGAGGTCGACGGCATCGTCGTCAACTGCGTGAACTTCGGCGATGAGAAGGGCGCCGCCATCAGCATCAAGGAGTCCGGGCGCCGCGTGCCGATCCTCGTGGTCGGCTGCCAGGAAGAAGAGGCGCTCACCCCGACCACCGAGCGGCGCGACAGCTTCTGCGGGCTGCTGAGCACCTGTGAGGGCATCCGTCAGCTCGGCCTGCCCTACAGCGTGCCGGAAGTGCCGATCTGCTTCCCGACCGACGAGAGCTTCGTCGGCACGGCCGAGCGGTTCGTCGCCGTCGTCCGCGTCGTCCAGGGCGTCCGCAACGCCCGCTACGGGCAGATCGGCGCGCGCCCGAACGACTTCTGGACCTGCCGCTATAACGAGAAGGCGCTGCAGAATCTCGGGCCGACCGTCGTGACGCTGGACCTGTCGGAAGTCTTCGGCGCGATGTGGAAGATGGAGACCGACGCGAAGGTCAAGCGGACGATGACCGACATCCGCAAGCACATCGACTGCTCCGCCGTCGACGACGACATCCTCGCTCGCATCGCCAGGCTCGAGCTGTTCCTCGGCGAGTTCATCGAGCAGGAGAAGCTCGACGCCCTCGGCATCCAATGCTGGACGAGCATCCAGGAGAACATGGGCATCTGCTCCTGTACGACGATGTCCCGCTTCGACGACAAGGGCATCCCCTGCGCCTGCGAGGCCGACATGCTCGGCACGCTCAGCATGCACGCCCTCCAGCTCGCCTCGGGCGGTCCGAGCTGCCTGGCCGACTGGAACAACGTCCACAACGACGACCCGGAGCTGGTCAACTGCTGGCACTGCGGCGTGTTCCCCACCTCCTGGGCGAAGGGCAAGCCGAAGATGGGCTGCCAGGAGATCATCGCCGGGACCACCGGTCGGGAGAACGCCATGGGCGTCGTCGAGTTCGTGATGGAAGACGGGCCGGTCACCCTCTGCCGCGCCACGCAGGATAACGAAGGGCGGCACAAGGTCGCCCTGGCCGAGGGCTGCGTCGAGCCCAACGAGGCGAAGACCTTCGGCTCTTACGGGTGGGTCCGCATCCCGGGCATCCAGACGCTCTACCGCGACGTGCTGCTGCGGCACTTCCCGCACCACGTGGCCATGAACCGCGCGACGGTCGGCAACGTCCTGTGGGAGGCGTTCGGCAACTACCTCGGCTTTGACGTCTTCACGGCCGAGCGGACCGAGGGACAGTACACGCCGGTCCTGCCGTTCAAGGTCTGACTACGTCGCGAACCGGAAGCTGTACACGTCGGCGTCGCTGAGGGCGACGCGCAGACGCACCGGTCGTCCGGCGAGGGCCGACACGTCCGTCCGCTCGCCCCAGCGGACGGTGCAGTCCAACGCGTCGCCGAGGACCGGGCTGCACTCGTCCAGCGCGAATCCGTCGATCGGTTCGCCGTCGGGCGTCCGGAGTTCGACCCTCACGCCGCCCGCGGCGCTGGTCGCGACGTTCAGCGAGAGTCGCGCGCCGGCGAAGGTCAACGGACGCGTGATGATCTCACCGCCTTGTCGCGGCGCGCCCAGCGAGACGAACCCGTCGATCCGCAGCGTGTAGCGGCGGATGCGGTTCGACTCGCCGCGCCAGTAACCCTCGGTCGCGTAGAGCGACAGCTCCGACGGCGCGCCGTCCATCGTCGGCGGCGTCTCGATCATCCCCCAGGCCGCGTAGTTGTCGCCGTATGCCCAGTTGCCTTCAAGCTGCGGGCCCGGAGGGATGAACGCCTCGCCGCGGCGCTGGAACGTCCGACCGTCCCGGCTGGTCATCAGCAGCGTGTCGGTCAGCGCCGTGCCGAAGCGAAGACTGGCCGACGCCCGCAGGCGGCGGTGGTCCACCTCCGGAAGCGCCTCGATCGTCGGCGACCATTCCCGCTCGACGTATCGCGTCGGCAGGCCGATGAAGATGTGCGGCGCGCGGTAGTAGGGCAGGACCTGGTTCGTGTAGAGCTGCTCGTCGGGCGCGCCGGGGTAGTCCAGCCATTCGGGCTCCGTCCAGTGGACGAAGTCCTGCGACACGGCCGTGCGGATGTCCCGCCGTCCGTCGCGGAAGTCCCGCAGGTAGACGCGGTACTCGCCGCGGACGGCGTCGTAGAACGCCAGGTTCTGGGAGTCGAACGCGCCGTCGGTGAGGATCGGCCCGTCCTGCAGCGCAGACCATCGGTACCCGTCCGGGCTGATCATCGCGAACAGGCCGTTGCGGACCGCCCTGCGCTGCGCTCCGACGGCCTTGTAGCGGGCGGCCGGGTCGCAGCCGGGGGCGTTGTCCCTGAACGGCGCGAATCCGTGGACGCCCGAGCCCTCGGCGTCCGCGCCGGCCCAGACGAGATTGTTGTCCGTCGACCCGTCGAATTCGATGACGCCGACGTCGGGGCGCGTCCAGTGCACGCCGTCGTCGCTCTCGGCCGTGGCGATCTGCAGCGGACGCGGATGGCGTACCTCGCCCTCGCACACCTCCACGTGCTGGCACTTGTAGTACATGCGGAAGCGCCCGTCGTCGGCGAAGACGGTGGCGTACCCGCCCATGTTGCCTTCCCACGGGCGGTCGAATTCCAGAGCGATTTCCCGCGGGACGGGGCGGTGCATGCGCAGCGAGGCCGCGCCGTTCAAATGGTCGATCAGGTAATCGTCGACGAGCAGCTCGCGCCGGTCGGCAAGGTCTACGGGGTGTTTGGCGGACATGGGGCGTTCTCCGTGACGGGACGGGGCCTCCGGCGGCGTGTCGGTGACCGCCCGGACGCCTCGACGAATGGAACGTCTGCTGTTTTCCGGACCTGCAAAGTTTGTTGACGGGGCGAAGGGGGAATCTATAATCGCGGCCGAACCGCTTCAAGGAAGATCGCGACCGCTTCTCGTGGACAGGCGATGAACGGATACCGCCCGGGTGGGACAACTCGACTGCTGACGCTGTCGGCGCTGCTGTCCGTCGCGGTGATCGCTCCCGCCGACCAGCGCGTCCTGCAGCGTGATCTGCGGATCGAGGGCAAGCAGCTCTACTCCTTCACCGACGACGGCGCGCCGGTCACCGTGGTGCTCGGCGATTTCCGCATGACGGTGGGGGATCGGACCTTCACCGGGCGGGACGCCGTGGTGTGGGTCGACTGGGCGAAGCACGACCGTCTGCGGCACGACGTGACCGCCTACGTCGAGGGTGGCGACGGCGAGCAGGGCCCGCGGCTGATCCGGATCCGCCATCGAGGCCGGCTGACCGCCGGGCCGAACGTGGTGAAGCGTTCGCTGGCCGACTTCCCGCTCTACAGGCGCGCCCTCGAAGCGCGCCGGACGGGGCAGGTCCGCGTGACCGTCGACCAGAGATCCGCCGACACGGCGCCGACGACGGCGCCCGAGCGGCGTCCGCCCCCGGCGGAGCGCAGGCCCGACGGCGAGCCGGTTCCCCGGCCGCTGCGGGACGGCGCCGGCGCGACAGAGCCCGGCGACGACGCCGGCAAGCGCCCTGCTGACACGACGGGTGACGATTCGGAGCCGGTCGAGGTGACGGAGCTGGCCGACGGCGAGGCGGAGGCCGAGACGGAGACCAAGCCGCCCGCGCCGGCGCTGCCGGTGACCTTCCGCGCCAACTCCTTCACCAGCAGGATGCGCGACGGGCGGCGGGTGACGATCGCCCGCGGCGACGTGTACCTCTCTCAGGGCAACCCGGACAGCGAGCTGTTCCTCGAGCTGCGGGCCCAGGAGGCGGTGCTGTTCAGCGGTCCGCCGCCGGCCAAGGACGTGGCGACGCCGTACAGCCCGCGCCTCGAGGGCGTCGAGCTGCCGGGCGGCGACCGGGAGACGATCAGCGCCGCCTACCTCGAGGGCGACGTCATCATCGCCCGCGGCGAGCGGTACGTCCGCGGCGACGCGGCCTACCACGACTTCCAGACCGACCGGGCGATCATTCTCGACCCGGTCTTCCGCACGATCCAGGAGCAGCGGAACATCCCCGTGTACGTCCGGGCCGAGGAGGCCCGCGCCCTCAGCGCCCGGGAGATGTGGTTCCGCGACGCGAAGGTCACCACCAGCGACTTCTACACGCCGACGTATCACATCGCCGTCGACCGGGTCTACCTGATGGACTCGACGCCGTACGACCCGGACACCGGCGAGGCGCTTGCCGAGCAGAGCTGGCGGGCGCGGATGACCGACACGACCTTCAACGTCCGCAACTTCCCGACAATGTACCTGCCCGTGCTCGAAGGCGACTTCCAGCAGGGCAACACGCCCCTGCGGAAGGTGCAGGTCGGCTCGCACGGCGACTTCGGGCTCGGCGTCGAGACCCAGTGGCACCTGTTCCGCCTGCTCGGGCTGCTCCGGCCGGACGGCGTCAAGGGACTGCTCGACCTGAACTTCTACGAGCGCGGCGCGATGGCGGGTGTCGACCTCGAATACGCCCGGCGCGACTTCCGCGGGAACCCGTACACCGGCTACTCGATGCTCTACGGCGTGTGGGACGGCGACCAGGAAGACGACTTCGGCGACGAGCGGGAGAACATCGACGCCCCCGAGCTTCGCGGCCGGGCGCTGGTCCGCCACAAGCACTACCTGCCCCGCGACTGGACGCTCCAGTTCGAGCTCAGCTACCTGTGCGACCGGAACTTCCTCGAGGAGTTCTTCCGCAGCGAGTTCTACGCCGGCAAGGAGCAGGAGACACTGCTGTACGCCAAGAAGCAGCGGGACAACTGGGCGTTCACCTCGCTGGTCAAGGCGCGCCTGAACGACTTCCTCACGCAGACCGAATCGGCGCCGGACCTGGGCTTCTACCTGATCGGCGAGCCGCTGTGGAAGGACCGCCTGACGCTCTACAGCGAGTCGCATCTGGGGCTCAAGCGCTTCCGTGCGGACGACCAGTACGCCACGCCCGTGGGCGATCGGTTCTTCACCCGCGCCGACACCCGTCAGGAGGTCGACCTGCCGCTGCGCTTCGGGCCGGTCAACGTCGTGCCTTACGCGACCGGGCGGGCGACGTACTGGGGCGACGAGCTGTCCAGCGGCGACACCGCCCAGTGCCGCCCGTACGGGCAGATCGGCGTCAAGTCGGCGACGAACTTCTGGCGGGTCTACAACGGCGTCGAGTCGCGCCTGTGGGACCTGCACCGCCTGCGGCACATCATCACGCCCGAGGTGTACGGGTTCGTCTCGGGCACCAACGGCGTCGAGCCGACCGAGCTGATCCCGATGGACCCGGGCGTCGAACGGCACCTGACCAGCCTCGGCGGCGCCGTGTTCGCCCTGCGCCAGCGCCTGCAGACCAAGCGCGGCAAGCCGGGGCGGCGCCATATCGCCGACTGGATGCGACTCGACCTGACGGCCGGGTTCTACGAGGACGCGGACCGAGAGGTCGGCAATCCCTACAAGTCGCTCCGCCGGCGGCGCCTGCTGCAGCTCGAGCGGATCGGGCGGTTCTTCGAGTCGCGCCCGGAGTACGCCATCGGCGAGAACCACCTGAACGCCGAGTACGCGTGGAATATCTCCGACGCCACGGCCCTGCTGGCCGACGCGTATTACGACACGGACGACGGCAAGCTCGAGCGGTGGAACGCCGGGTTCGCCGTCGAGCGCGACCCGCGCCTCCGCTACTACGCCGGGCTGCGGTACATCCGCCTGCTGGACAGCGCCGTGGGGACGTTCGGCGTCAACTACCGCCTGACCCGCAAGTACACGCTGAGCGTGTTCGAGCAGTACGATTTCGACTACGAGAGCGGCAACAACAACGCCACGAGCGTGAGCATCGTCCGCAAGTTCCCCCGGTGGTACGCCGCCGTCACGGTCAGCTACGACGACCGCGAGGACGACATCACCGCCATCCTCTCGCTCTGGCCGGAGGGCATCCCCGAAGTCAAGCTCGGCGGGGACCGCGTGAGCATCCTTGGCAAGAGCGACAAGAACTGACCACCGCCCCGCCGGACGACCGGGTCGCCGTTGATCCCGCGCAAGTGGATCGCGGTGTCCTTCCCAGCACACCGCGAGAGTCGAATGACGGAAGCGGGGCGTTCGCTCGCTTGCGGGTCCGTCCAGACGGGCGGGTGGACAGGAAGCCCTTTCCTCGCGGCGGGTATGCTGCTAGCATCCTTCGGATGTCCAGAAACCGTATCTCCCGGCGCGCCGGCATGCTTGGCCTCCGGACCAAGGGGGGTCGACCATGAAGAGACTTCTCCTGACGTTGACGCTCGCCGCCGTGCTTTGCGGCTGCGGCTCGAAGGTGACCGGCCCGCCCGTCACCGTCTCGCAGTACGAGCGGCTCGAGCGGACCCAGCTGCCGACATACCCGGACCACATGGTCTTCACCTACAACGTCCAGCGGGTGCTGGACACGGACCTCCCGGCCGCCGACCGCCTGGAGTCCATGAAGCTGGTCGCGCGCGTCGACGCTGACGAGCCCGGCGCTGCCCGGCGGTTGTCCGGCGTTCTCGACGAACCCGACGCGCCGCCGGAGCTCGTCCAGGCCGTGTCGAACTACCTTCTCCGGTCGGGGCGCCCGGAGCTTGCCGGCCACGTCGCCGGGGTGCTGCCCAGACTCCGCAACGCGGACCCGGCCGTCCGTCGCTCCGCCCTCGACTACCTGACGCAGAACCCCACGCCCGAGATGCTCTCGGAGGTCGTCAAGCTCTGGGCGGACGAGCCGGTCAACGGGCCCGACGAGCAGCGCTACCGGCAGATCGTCGAGCGGATGACCGGCAAGCCGTGGGACTCGTCCCTGCTGAGCAGCCTGAACAGCAGCGGGTTCTTCGCCCGCGGCTCGGCGCTGGAGATCCTGTCCGCCCGGCTGTCGGAATCCGCTCTCAGCGGGCGCATCGAGCGCCTCATCCCCCAGACCGAGGCGGTCCGGACGCTTAGGAGCTTCGTCGAGAACTTCGATTACGTGCCCGAGACGGCCGAGCAGTTCATCACGGCCGTGTCGCTCTACAAGACGCGGCGCGGGCTGTTCCGCGATGCCGCCGAGCTCGCGCGCGACTGGAAGAGCCGCTACGGGTACGAGTTCCGCATCCGCGACTTCCATCTCATCAGCCGCCTGGCCGGCGACCCGCTGCGGACGATGCTCAGTCGCGAGCAGCTGCTCGTCGAGCTCAGCGAGTCGCTCCAGCGGCGGCGGACCCCGGACGACTACCGACGCGGCGGCGGGGAGGACCGGCTCGCCGCGCAGGCCGAGCGGCTGTCCGTCCCCGACCTGTGGAACCTCCACCTGCTTGACCGGATGCTGCGGCGCCAGCGCGTGCAGCTCGCGCTGCGCGTGATGGCCGAGCGCGACCGCGCGGACGAGGACTCGGCCTGGGGCGGGCTGGTGTTCTACGAGAACGGCCAGGCGGAGGCGAAGCTCTATCCGCCCGACCCCGACGCCCCGACTGACGACAGGACCTACGTGCCCAGCCGGATGGCCGAGGTGGACGCCCGCGACGCGCTGTGCATGTTCCACGCCCGCTTCGACCGCGCCCGCAACGCCGCGGCGATGGGTCCCACGTCAGCCGACCTCCAGGCCGCCCGGCGCGAGGACCGCTACGCCCTCGTCCTGACCGGCCTCAGCGACAAGGAGTTTGTCGCCCACTACTACAATCCCGACGGCGAGGTCGTCTCCCTCGGCGCCCTGCCGTTCAGGGAGTGAGCGGCAGGGCTGAATCCGCTGGACAGGCCCGACGCCCTCGTGCCGTCAGTCCACCTCTGGGGCGACTCGCCGGAGAAGGCAAGCGCGAGCAGGCGGACCTCTCACCCGTCATCCGGCAGCGCATGCGGCAGGACCGGCGGGTAGGGACGGTCGGGGATGAGCCGCTGGCCGTCGGTGAAGCCTTCCGGCCGACCGTCGAGCTCGGCGATCAGTAGTTGCCGCCAGAGGTTGACGCGGTCGGCGCGGGAGGGGTCGTCGACCAGGTCGTGCAGCTCATCCGGATCTTCGCGCAGATCGAACAGCTGCTCCCGGCCGTCGGCGACGTGCCAGATGAACTTCTCGCGCCCGTCGGTCAGCGTCTGGTGGTGCGGGGAGTGTTCGACGTGCAGATGCCCGCGCCGAGCCCGCAGCTCTTCTCGTTCAACAGCCCGCTGGGGGCGTGCGAGGAGTGCTCAGGCTACGGCGCCACGATCGCCATCAGCCGCGAGCGCGTCGT
>CAZADC010000047.1:9858-14491 GCA_964483755.1 uncultured Planctomycetaceae bacterium
CGCGCATGAACGGCACGAGGGATCGCCCTTCGACGGTGTCCGGGACGTCGACGCCCGCCAGCTCGAGCAGCGTCGGCATGACGTCTTCGAGGCAGACCGGTCGATCGCACACCCGGCCGGGATCGATGCCGAACCGCCCCGGGGCGCGGAGGAGCATGGGGATGCGCGCCGACGGCTCGTACGGCATCGCCTTGTGCCAGCGGTAGTGGTCGCCGAGCATCTCGCCGTGGTCGCTGGTGAAGACCACGATCGCGTGGTCCGACGTGTGCAGGACGACCACGTTCCCGTTCGTCATCCGATCGACGCCGGTGATCGGGTTCAGCAGGCGGTTGATCTGGTCGTCCACGTGGTTGATCAGCCCGTAGTACGCCGCACGGGCGCACAGCAGCGCTTCGCCTTCGAGCCGGCATCGCTGACCGGTCACGCCCAGGGCGGCCGGTTCGTCCGGGGGCTCGGCCCAGTCGCCGATCACGGGGTCCGGCACGCCGGTGCGAAGATACCGCTCGAAGTAGAACGCCGGCGGCGTCAGCGGCGGGTGCGGGCTGTGGTAGGAGACCGTCAGGAAGAACGGGCACGACGGGTCGCGGCGGCGGAGGAACTTCAGCGCCTCGTCGGTCGTCCAGTTGTTGACGTGCAGGCGTTCGTCGAACGGCCACGGCCGGGCGGTCCAGTCGTTGTGCATCGCGCCGGCGGCGAAGAAGAAGTCCTCGGGTACGGACGCCTGCGAGCGAACCCAGTCCGGGTAATCCAGCCTGTGGGTGACGATCTGCTCGTACCCGTAGCGCTTCTCGATGGGGTGCTGGTGCATGCTCCGCCCGACGAGAACGGTCTGGTACTCGGCGTCGCGAAGCACGCCCGGCAGCGTCGGCGGGGCGTCCCATTCGACGCCGTCGCGATAGCCCACCATGCCGTGCGTGCGGGGGAACTGCCCCGACAGCAGGCTCCGGCGCGCGGCGATGCACGTGGGACAGGTCGTATAGGCCCGTGTGAACCTTGCGCCGTGCGCGCCGATGGCGTCCATGTTCGGCGTGCGCAGCACGGGATGGCCTTCGATCGACAGGGCGTCGCCTCGCTGCTGGTCGGTCATGATCAGCAGGATATTCGGACGTTCGGACATGCGAGTTCTTTCGCCTGGTCGGGTCGCCTATGCGCGGTTCATCACGCCGCCGAGCGTTTGGGCGTCGGGGAACGTCCAGCCGTCGGTGACGCGCTCGTCGAGCTCCCGGCAGAGGTCGGCATGCGCGGGGTCCGTCGCCAGGTTCACCAGCTCGTTCGGGTCCTCCCGGAGGTCGTAGAGCTGGTGTCGGTCGCCGTGGCTGTGGACGTACTTGTACCGGTCGGTGCGGATCATCCGCTCCGGCGTACCCCACTCGTAGAACTCCGAGAACACGGCGTCGCGGCCGGTCCCGCCGGGCGCGTCGATGGTGTCGGTCAGGCTCCGACCGTCCGTGTCTTCGGGCGCGCCGATCCCGCAGAGTTCGGTGAGCGTCGGCAGCAGATCGACGAGATTGACCAGCTCCTCCCGCGACTCGCCGGCCGGGATTCGCCCCGGCGCGCGGAGGATCAGCGGCACGCCGACGGACGGCTCGTAGAAGCAGTGCTTGTGCACCAGCCCGTGCTCGAACAGGTTGTCGCCGTGGTCGGAGGCGTAGACGACGATCGTCCGCTCGGTCAGGCCGAGACGGTCCAGCGCGTCCAGCGCCCGGGCGACCTGGTGATCGGTGTAGGTGATGCAGGCGTAGTAGGCGGCGATGCAGCATCGAAGCTCGCGGTCGCTCATCGCCTCGCGCGTGATGACGGGGAACTGCGGATTGTCGCGGATGGACCGGGGCAGGTGGTCCTTGGACGCCCAGATGCTTTCGGGAAGGGGCACGTCGTCCGGGTCGTACATCTCGTGGAAGCGCCGCGGCGCGAACCACGCGGGGTGCGGGCGGTCCAGCCCCATCCACAGCAGGAACGGCTCGTCGCGCCGGCGCTCGAGGAAGTCGACGCACCGGTCGGTGACCATGGTGTCCATGATTCGCGACTCAGGCAGGTCGATCGGCTCGTTCCGCGGATTCAGCGAGTGCCGGTCCCGGGCTTCGTACTTGTGGAAGTCCTCGGCGCCGACGGTATGCGGGTAGTCGGTCTTCGTCGGCGTGTAGATGCGCAGGGCTCGCTCGTCGAAACCCAGGTCGCGATCGTCGTTCTCGCCCTTGACGTGCAGCTTGCCGAACGCGGCCGTCGCGTAGCCGGCATTGTGGAAGATTTCCCCCAGCGTCGGCGCGTCCATCGGCTCGCGCATGAAGCGGTGCGCCCACGCGCCGCAGTTGTGCACGTGACGCCCGGTGACGATCGCCGAGCGGGACGGCCCGCACAGCGGTGACGGGCAGAAGGCGCGGTCGTAGCGCAGTCCCCCGGCGGCCAGGCGGTCCAGGGAGGGCGTGCGGACGAGAGGGTGTCCGTAGCAGCCGGCGAGGTCCCGGCGGTGCTGGTCGGACAGGATGAGCAGGACATTCCACGGCGAAGACAAGGGCGCCACCTCCACGGTCGATGACGGACGGCCCCGCGCGCACGGGACACGTCCGACGATTGTAGAGGCCGGGCGGCGGCGGGCAAGCGACAGGCGCGCAATTGCCGGCGCCCGGACACGCGCTCCCGGACGCCGGCGGAATGCTCTGCGCTTCGCGGGCTACTCCTCGGCCGGCTGCGTCTCGGTTGCGGCGAGGGCCTTCTTGAGCTCGACCTCGATGTTGTCCAGTGCCGCGTCCATGCTCGCCGCCTGGTAGTCCATGGCGCTGTCGCTGAAGACGGTCCCGTCGGCGGCGATGATCCACACCGACGGCGTTGCGCGGACACCGTACTTCTGCACGGTCGGGTCGTCCCAGCCCTTGCCGCTGAAGCCCTGCGGCCAGGGAATGTCGTGCTCCTTGACGAATTTCGCCAGCGCCTCACGGTTCTTGTCGAGGCTGATGCCGAGGAAGGCGACGCCCTTCGGCTGGTACTCGGCGTAGAGCTGCTTCATGTGCGGCATGGCCTTGACGCACGGCCCGCACCAGGTGGCCCAGAAGTCCACCACCACGACCTTGCCCTTCAGGTCCTCGGGCAGGTTGATCTTCTTTCTTTCCAGCGTCGTTATCGTCGTCTCGAACGGACGTCCGATGTCGGGGTGGCGTCCGGCGCGGCGGAGGAAGGTGCGGACCTCCGGCTCATCGGCGTGCTCGCTCTCGAGCGTGTCGATGTACTTCTCCGACAGGACGGGCGCGTTGTTCTGGCGGGCGAGCAGGGCGGCGTGAATGAGCGCCTGCGGCTCGGCCGGGGTATCCTTGTAGCCCTTCACGAACCCGCCGATGACGTTCTCGGCGTCGGCGTCCTCGTTCGTCATCAGTTTGAGCATCGCCCGGAAGAAGTCCGCGACGACCTTCTGCTGCGCCGGCGCGTCGCTCTTGACGATCCGCTCGGCGATCGCGCCGAGACGCTTGCGGGACTCGGAATCGTCCCGTGTCATCGCCAGCCAGGCCGCAGCCTGCAGCATGTGCTGACGAATCTCGATCAGGTTGGGCGCGTCGGGGTGCTTGTCCTCCGCTTCGGCGCCGAGCTGCACCACCGTCTTCATCCGCTGGACCTGCTCGGCGGCGCTGAGGCGCACGCCCGGCGGGACCATGAACTGCTGCTCGATCTCCTCCAGCGTCTCGGCGGGCACCTTCGCAGCGCCCTCCGGCCGGGTCGCCGGCGCCTGGGCGAGGACGATGACGGGCGTCAGCAGCACGACGGCTGCGAGCGCCGCGATGACTGTGTTTCGGTGAGAACTCATGCACGTCTCCTTCGGGAAGCGACGGCGTCGGCCGTCTGTGTTCGCGTCGGGTTGCGGGGCTGCTTCGCGGCATTGTAGGCGGCCACGTACTCTCAGGACATACGAATGCGGCGGGAGATAGTTCCCGATTCTGCCCCCCGTCGCTCCCGTGCGAGCTTGCAGGGGAGTGGAGAGCACCGCGCGGCCTCTCGTCGAGCCCGGCGCACCGGTTCGGGACCCCGGTGTCTGCGAGGAATACTGAGAAATACTACCCAACTTCCGTGCGACGATTGCGTACTAAGTCGCATAACCGCCTCGTTCTTGCGCTTCCAATGCCCAATGGACGTGAAGGGGTCGCGCAGACTTCGTTTGCGTAAGTCGCTCTGTGCGGGCGGTTTGACAGTCATCGAGACCTTCTGATGTGCCGGGGCGCAGGTGGATGGCACGGTGAATGCAGGGGGGACAGTGGTTCAGGCGGAACCCAACGCAACCTCGAGAAAAGGAGAGAACGATGGACGGCGAACGGGTAATGGAACGGGCGGTGATGGCGCTGATCGTAGTGGCGGCGTGGGCGGCGGTCTTCGTCTACTGGACGATGACCTGAAGCGCGCTGGATCTCGAGCGGGATGCACCCGGGGGACCTGTGTGCGACATACTTTAGCGGCAGCCGATAAGCGCTTTTGTTTCCCCGTCTTACGCCGGGAGGAAAGGAGAAAGTAGAGAGGAGACCGCGGGAGACAGATGCTCGCAGGCCAAGCGCATCGCCGCATGCGGCGTCGACCGGGGCATCTCCTTTCTACTCACTGCTCTCTCCCGCTCTGTGTGCGACATGATTTCGTGCCACGAAATCATGTCGCACAC
>CAZADC010000048.1:0-14379 GCA_964483755.1 uncultured Planctomycetaceae bacterium
AGTGGAGCAGGCGGGCGTCGGCGACGGCGTCACGGTCGACGTCCTCGCTGGTGAACGTGTCGTTGGCGCCGGGGCAGTGCAGGAAGATGCGATCGATCCCCGGCGGGGCGATCACGACGGTGTAGCTGGTGGTCTCGCCCGGCACGACCTTCATGCCGGCCTCGGCGCCGGGCGCCTCGGCGCGGATCGTATCGAGCACGGCGGCCCCGAACGCGTCGTCGCCGCACTTGCCCATCAGGCTCACCTCCACGCCCAGGCGCCGCAGCGCCAGGCCCGCGTTGGACACCGCCCCGCCGGTCGATGCGGTCACGGGCCCGACGTTGATCAGGGAGCCGGGGCGGAAAATCTCCCCGACGGTCTCGCCGCCCGTAAAGAATTTCGGTGTCAGGTCCAGGCAGATATGTCCTGCGACGACGACTTCGATGCGGCCCATGCGTGTGCTCCTGAGGGATTCCGATCGATCTGCTGCGGTCGACCCCGCAAGCTAGCAGCCGGCCGACCCGGCGTCAATCGGGCCTGCGCGCGATCCTCCCCACCCCTGCCGCGTCTCCCGGAGAAGACATAAAAAGGGGCGACGCCCAGGCGGAGGGAGACCTTGGCATCGCCCACAATAGCCGCAACCCAGATGCAGGTGGAGGGAGACCTGCACCGTCGGGGTGCAGCGGACAACTCGTCATTCAGATTATAAGTCGGCGCGCGCTTGTTTCAATCTTTAGGCGAACAATCGTCGGAATTTCCAGAGGTTAGACGTCCACAACCCCGCTGCTCCTTTCAGACCCGCGCGATTTCGACGCCTTCTTGTATAACCCGCTCGATATTATAGGCGCACAAATCCCGAAAAACCGCATTGAGGCGCCGACCGGTCCGACTCGGCGGCATGCCGACCGGCGCCCCGCGGCGCGCTCGTCCGTGAGCGGCGACATCTTTCAGGCCGACGCGGGCGATGCTCGCCCTTGCGCCGGCGCTCATCCGTGTTGCGTCCATCAACTGCAGCCGAGCGACGAGCCGCAGTTGTAGCACTTGTAACAGTTGCCGTTGCGAACGGTGATCGACCCGCACGTATCGCACGCGGGGGCGTCTTCCTGGTAGTGGGAGAACTGCTGGTCCACGCGCCCGGCTTTGCTTCGCGCACGTGCGGGACTCTCACCTCTCGTCGCCCGCGCGGCGACGGGCTCGGTCTTCGTTCCGCTGCCGTTGCCGCCGCCCCGCGACGGACCGGGGATGTACAGTCCCGGGAAGATAGCGTCGACCGGCCTTTGGTCCTCCTTGGCCGAGGCCGGGCCGACGCCGCCAGGTTCCGAGGGTTCGTCATCCTTGACCGCCTCGGCTGCCTTGTCGCTGTTTTTCTCCTTGCCGCCGCGGGCGCCGCGGTCCGGGAGGTTCGCCTTGCGGAAATCCTCCAGGAACGTGAGCCCCAGCCAGCGGAAGACGTAATCGACGATGCTCTTGGCGAAGGGGATGTCGCGGTTCGAGGTCATGCCCGCCGGCTCGAACCGCTGGTGGGTGAACTTCTTGACCAGCGCGTCCAGCGGGACGCCGTACTGGAGGCACAGGCTGATCGCCGTGGCGAACGCGTCCATCAGACCGCCCACCGTCGAGCCTTCCTTCGCCATCGTGATGAACAGCTCGCCGGGCTGACCGTCCTCGAAGAGCCCCACGTGCAGGTAGCCCTCGTGCCCGGCTACGTCGAACTTGTGGGCGATCGAGTGACGCGTCGCCGGAAGCCGGTGCCGGCGCGGGGCGGGCTTGACCTCCGCCTCGCCGGCGGGCTCCGCCTTCTTCTCGGACTTCTTCACGTTCAACGGCTGGGTGCGCTTCGAACCGTCGCGATAGATCGCCACGGCCTTGAGCCCGAGCCGCCAGCCCTGGACGTAGGCGTCCATGATCTCGTCGGCCGTCGCCTCGTTGGGCATGTTCACCGTCTTGGAGATCGCGCCGGACAGGAACGGCTGGACCGCGCCCATCATGCGGATGTGCCCCAGCGCCGCGATCGACCGCGTGCCGTTCACCGGCTTGAACGCGCAGTCGAACACCGGCAGGTGCTCCTGCTCGATGTGCGGCGCACCCTCGATCGTGTCATGCTCGTCCACGTGCTCGATGATCTCGGCGATCTGCTGCTTGCTGTAGCCGAGCTGCTCCAGCGCCAGCGGGACCGTCTGGTTGACGATCTTGAACATCCCGCCGCCGGCGAGCTGCTTGTACTTGACCAGGGCGATGTCCGGCTCGATGCCCGTCGTGTCGCAGTCCATCATGAAGCCGATCGTGCCGGTCGGCGCGAGAACCGTGACCTGGGCGTTGCGGAAGCCCAACTGCTCCCCGGCGGCGACGGCCTCGTCCCAGCTTGCCGCCGCCGTGGTGAGCATCTCGGCGGGGCAGTGCTCGCCGGAAATCCCCTCCACGGCGCCGCGGTGCAGGCGGATGACGTCCAGCATGCTCTGACGGTTCCTGCGGTAGTGAGTGAACTCGCCGAGTCGGCTGGCGAGCTCGGCGCTGGTGGCGTAGGCGGCGCCGGTCATGACGGCCGTGATGGCGGCCGCGGTGGCACGACCCGCCTCGCCGTCGTAGGGCAGACCGAGGCTCATCAGCAGGGCGCCGAGGTTGGCGTACCCCAGCCCGAGCGGGCGGTAATCGTGCGAGTTGCGGCATATCCGCTCGCTGGGATAGCTCGCGTGATCGACGAGAATCTCCTGGGCGATGATGAAGATCCTCACGGCCGCGCGGAACCGCTCGACGTCGAAGGTTCCGTCGCCGCGGCGGAATTTCATCAGGTTCAGGCTGGCAAGATTGCAGGCCGAGTCGTTGAGGAACATGTACTCGCTGCAGGGATTGGACGCGCAGATCTCGCCGCTGCCCGAGCAGGTGTTCCAGCGGTTGACGGTGGAGTGGTACTGCACGCCGGGGTCGCCGCAGACCCACGTGCCCTCGGCGATGAGGCGGAGCAGTTCACGCGCCTTGTACTTCTCCATGGGCTCGCCGGTGGTGACGGCGTAGGTCTGCCAGTCGGCGTCGTCCATGGCGGCCTGCATGAACTCGTCGGTGACGCGGATGGAGAGGTTGGCGTTCTGGAACATCACCGAGCTGTAGGCGTCGCCGTTGAACGAGCCGTCGTAGCCCTGCTCGATGAGCGCCCAGGCCTTCTTCTCCTCCTCCATCTTGCAGGTGATGAACTCCCGGATGTCGGGATGGTCGACGCGAAGGGACTGCATCTTGGCGGCGCGGCGCGTCTTGCCGCCGGACTTGATGACGCCGGCGATCTGGTCGTAGACGCGCATGAAGCTCAGCGGACCGGAGGGCTTGCCGCCGCCGGCGAGCTTCTCCCGGCTCGAGCGGAGCGTCGAGAGGTCGGATCCGGTCCCCGAGCCGTACTTGAACAGCATCGCCTCGGCGTGCGCGAGGCGCATGATGTCCTCCATCGAGTCGTCCACGCCCTGGATGAAGCACGCCGATGCCTGGGGATACTCGTAGCTGCGCTTCGTCTTCGCCGGCTGGCGGAGCTCGGCGTCCCAGTGGTAGTTGCCCTCCGAGCCGGGCACGCCGTTCTGGTGGTAAAGCCCGACGTTGAACCACACCGGCGAGTTGAACGCCCCGTACTGGTTTACGCACAGGGCGGTCAACTCGCTGTAGAATCGCTCGGCGTCCTCCTCGGAGGCGAACACGCCGTCGTCACGTCCCCAGTCGGCGATGGTCCGCGTCACGCGATGGACGAGCTGGCGGGCGCTGTGCTCGCGCTCGCCGGTGCCCGCTTCGCCGTAGAAGTACTTGCTGACGACGACGTTGGTGGCGAGCTGGGACCAGTCGGCCGGGACCTCGACGTCGCCCTGCTCGAAGATGGTCTCGCCCTGGTCGTCGGTAATGCGGGCCGAACGCTTCTCCCAGGTGACCTGATCGAACGGGTGCTCGCCGGGCGCGGAGAAGACGCGCTCGACGGTCAGTCCGTCGTGAGCGGCGCGTCGTGGAGAGGCGGTGTCGCCGGTGGGAACGTCATGCGTTGCCATAAGACCAAATCTCCGGTAATGAAGTCTTCCTTTTGCTCCTGCTTCTCCCGCCGGTCCGCCGGATGCGCGCCATGCCGCCTCGCGCAACGCAACCCCTCCGGCACGACCACTGTTCATGAGTATTCGGGCTCGCCTGAAATCCCTTATCGGCCGCCCGCGACATGCCATCTTCAGCGGAAACCGAGGGTACTACCACATCTGGGGCATGTCAACCGGATAAACCATAATATGTGGAGTAACCGGCTAAGTACCCGCTCGCCAACCGTTTGCAGACGAAGATTTTCTCCGCCAACACCGCGCAACACCCTAACATTATTCTAACTTGTCTCGAAGGCTGTGTTAATTCTTCCAATATATTGCGTTCGGGAAGGCGTCGGGCACAAGCTGTGGGCAGCCTGTTGGCACCTGCCGGCACTCTACAGGTGGAAGGGCGGACCTGCCGCGCCGCCGTGTCGAGCGTACGACATCCCATGATAGCGCGACATAGTCCGCTTGTGTTCGTGCGAAGTGTCGAGATCACGAGAGAAGCCGCTGCGTCATAGACAAGGCCCTGCGCTACAGCGGTCTCACATAAGCAAAGGGCGGTGTCCTTTTCCTTCGACGGGCTCAGGGCAGGGCACCAAGAGAATCCGTCGGTTGGACACGCGATGGTCCGACCTCTTCGGCCGGCTAAGAGCGAGCAGGCCGCCTCATTACCGCAAAGCCTGACCCGACTTTGCCTGATGGAGATCGAGGGGTCGCCGACAGCCGGCATTCGTGCTCCGGCCAAGTCGGGAAAGTGGCGGCGGCTTGCGCCACCAGAGTCGACCGAATCACCGGGGCGTCAGGGTGAGCTCCTGACTGCTCCTTCCACGCTTCCATTCTCGGAGGGCACTCATCGAAGACGGATAAAATGACGGTCGTGGTGCGACAACGGCGTACGACCGCACGACAACCCGCGGCAAATCTTCCTTGAACGCGGGGTGCGGGGGGCAGATAATTCAGGGCTCGACCGTTTTCGCTCCGCTTGAAAAGTTAAGAGGGCCCTGAATGCCAACGATGCTTGAAGCCTTGCTGCGGGTGCAGTCCATCGAGCGCGACCTGGCCCACGTCAGAGGTCGCCTGCGGGCACGACGCCGGGCCGTCACCGCCCAGGAGAAACGAATCGAGCAGCTTCAGACCGACTGGGACGCCATCCATCAGCAGATGGTCGACCGACGAAAGAAGTCCGACAGCCTGGACCTCGATCTCACGGAGCGGGAAGAGCAGGTCAACAAGCTTCGCGGCCAGCTGAATACTGCCAAGACCAACAAGGAATACGCCTCCATCCTCACGCAGATCAACACGATCAAGGCCGACAACGCCAGGATCGAGGAGGAGGCGCTCAAGGTCATGCAGGACGTCGACTCCCTCAAGGAGGAGGCCGACAAGGTCCAGGCCCAGATCGATCGCGAGACCAAGCGGCTGGAGGATATCCGCAGCGAAAGCGCCGCCGAGATCGAACGCCTGGAGGGCATGCTCGCCGACCTGCAGTCCCGCCGCGACGAAGCCGCCGAGGCGGTGCCGCCCGACGCCTTGGCCGTGTTCAACCGCATCGCCGAGAGCAACGACGGGGACGCGATGGCCGTCGTCGAGCAGCACGGACGCAAGCCCCCGTACAGCTACATCTGCGGCGGGTGCTACATGAGCCTGTCGGCCGAGCACGCCAACGCCCTGCAGACCCGTGACGAAATCCGCACCTGCGACAACTGCGGACGGATCCTGTACCTCGAAACCCAGGCGCAGAACTCGACGGCCTGACGCCGCGGAACCGCACGGAGGCGACGCATGCCGGACGAGAAACTGCGCATCCGCGCGCACGTCGACGGAGGAGCGAGGGGCAACCCCGGACCCGCCGGGGCGGGCATCGTCCTTCGCGACGCCGACGACGACGAGATCATCCACGAGGCGGGGCTCTACCTCGGTCGCGCGACCAACAACGTCGCCGAGTACCGCGCCCTGCTCTACGCCCTGGAGACGGCCGCGCAGCTCGGCGCGGGCGGGGTGGACGTCTTCAGCGATTCCCAGCTCATGGTCCGCCAGATGACCGGCGAGTACCGCGTCCGCAACGCCGGGCTCAAGCCGCTGTTCGAACGGGCGCAGGAGCTCGCCGCCTCGCTCGGACAGTGCACGTTCACCCACGTCCGTCGCGAGGAGAATACCGAGGCGGACCGGCTGGTCAACGAGGCGGTCAACGCAAAGCGCAACGTGGACGGCGCGGCCGACGGTTGAGCGCGCCCGGCGCCGCCCGATAAGATGTCTCCGGCGCCGGGGCGTCGCTCGGCGCCGACCCCAACGGCGTGCGACGAGGAGGTGATCGGGCGATGGATCCGACGATGCCTCAGCAACGGCCCCGGCGGCACCCGAGCGGGTGGTGGTACGCGGCAGCCGCGGTCCTGGCGACGCTGGGTGTGCTGGCCGTGGTCTGGGGAGTCGGGCCGGTCGTGCGATCCGGGCTGAACTTCAACTTCTTCCGCATGTTTCACGTCCAGCGCGTCGACTGGCCGGGAGAAGGGACCGTCGAAATCGACAAGCCGGGGCGCTACGTCGTGTATCTTCAGGAGAGCGGTCCGGGCGCGGCGACGAAGCCGGCCGCCCCGCCGGACGATGCCGTGACGCTCGTCTGGTCCGACACCGAGGAGCCGATCGCCCGCAGCGACGCCTGGTCGCAGACGCTGACCGTAAACAATCGTGCGTACCGGGCGGTGTGGAAGTTCCAGACGGACCGGACGGGAGAGGTGATTGTCCGGGGCAGCGCGCCGCAGGGCGGCGACCCGGACGCCCAGGCGCTGGGAATCGCGCCCGACGTCGGCGGATTCGGCGGGATAGGCCGCGCCGTCGCCGGAGGGCTGCTCGGCGCGCTGCTGATGGTCGCCGGGCTGGCCGTGTTCGTGATCGTCCTCATCCTCCGGCTGGGATCGGGCAAGCCCGAAACCGAGACGCAGACGTTTCAGACGCCGCAGACGTAACCTTGGCCACGGACGGTGACCCTTGTCGCGCTTCAGCGAACAGTTCATCCAGCAGGTCGCCCAGGCGACGGACATCGTCGACCTGGTCAGCCAGTACGTTTCCCTCAAGAAGAAGGGGCGCGAGTTCGTCGGGCTGTGCCCCTTCCACGACGACAAGAACCCCTCGATGTACGTCGTGCCCGCCAAGCAGATGTTCCACTGCTTCGTCTGCCAGACGGGCGGCGGGGTGTTCCAGTGGCTGATGAAGTACGAGAGTCTCTCGTTCCCCGAGGCGGTCGAGATGCTCGCCGAGCGGGCGAACATCCCGCTGCCGACCGATCGACAGGCCGCGCCGACGCCGGAAGGGATGAGCAGGAACGAACTGCGGATGCTGGCGAAATTCGCCGCCCGGTGGTTCCGTTCGCAGTTGTTCACCGAGGCCGGATCGCACGCCCTGGAGTACGCCCGCGGGCGCGAGCTGTCGGACGAGTCGATCAAGCGCTTCGGGCTGGGCTTCGCCCCGGACGCCTGGGACGCGCTCGTCTCGGCCGCCCGGAAGCAGGGCTGGCGCGACCGTCAGCTCGTGGCGGCAGGGCTCGCGGCCGAGAGACAATCCGGATCGGGCGTGTACGACCGCTTCCGCAACCGCCTGATCTTCCCGATCCTGGACACGCAGGGACACGTGATCGCCTTCGGCGGGCGGGCGCTCGCCGACGACGAGTCCGCCAAGTACCTCAACAGCCCGGAAGGCCCGCTGTTCGACAAGTCGTCGAACTTGTACGCGCTGAACTGGGCCCGCGAGGGGATCGTCAAGTCCGGGCGGGCGGTCGTCGTCGAGGGCTACCTCGACGCGCTGATCCCGCTCCAGGCGGGCGTGGATAACGTCGTCGCCACGCTGGGAACGGCGCTGACGGACCAGCACGTGCGGCTGCTGTCGCGGTTCGCCGCCGAGGCCGTGCTGATCTTCGACGCCGACACGGCCGGTCAGGCGGCCGCCGAGCGGGCGATGGAGGTGTTTCTCGCCCAGCGGCTCAGCGTGCGGGTGGCGACCGTCCCGGCCGGGAAGGACCCGTGCGACTTCGTGCTCGCCGAGGGCGCCGACGCCCTGGGGTCGCTGGTTGACGAGGCCCCGGACGCGCTGGCGTTCGTGTGGAGTCGCCGCCAGGAGGCGTACAAGGCGGCCGGGGGGAACCTGGCCGACGGCAGGCGGGTGGTCGAGGACTTCCTCCGCCTGGTCGTGTCGGGCGCGGCGTACGGCGCGATCGACGAGGTCCGCCGCGGGCAGCTCGCCCAGCACATCGGACACATGCTCAACATCGCGCCCGGCGACCTGCAGCAGCAGATGCGCCGCCTCGCCCGCCAGACCACGCGGCGCAGCGGGCGAACCGACGCCGACGAGAGCTCACCGGGCGCCGCGGCCGTCATGCCCCTGGCGGAGCGGAACGTGCTGGAGGTGCTGCTCAACGAGCCGGGGCTGTTCGAGACGGCGGCCGAGCGCATCGGTCCGGAGGACTTCACGGACGAGCGACTCGTCCCGATCGCCGAGGCGGTCTGGGCGCTGGGGCTCGACGGACGGCTGAGCTTCGACGAGCTGATCAACCGGGAGGGCGTCGCCGAGCGGGCGTCGCTCGTGTCGCAGCTCGCGATGGCCGGGTCACAGCGCGGCAATCACGTGGTGACGCTCAACGGCGCCGTCGGCGATCTCTGCTATCGGCGCGAGCGGCGGGAGCTGGAGCAGATCAAGCAGAACGGGCTGGACGACGACGCCCTGCGACGCCTGCACGAGCGGCTGAAAGACCCCGACGCCCGTCGCCACCCTCGCATCAGTTGAGGCGCGCCGCCGGGGACAGACTCACGCGGGCAGAGCGCGGCGCCCTTCCCAGGGCACCGCGAGGAATCGAAGGTACGGCACGCGGCGACCCGGGAAAGCCGCCGCGCTCATCAGTTGAGCGCCGGCCTTACGCGTACTCGTCCACGATACCGCGGACGATCTTCACCCATTCGACGAGACGTTGCGGATCGTTCTGCACGGTGTCGATGTCCTTGAGGATGACGTCCACGCACTGGCCCTTGCACGCCTCCATCCCGTCGCGGATGATCCGCCGCACGCGGTCCGGGTCCCACCCGACGCACACCATGTCGGCCGGGTTCGGGCGCCACGAGATGACGTAGTCGCCGGCGATCTGCTCGGCGCATTTCCACACGTCCGCGCGCGGCGTGACGGCGATGCGGCGGAGGCGCGGAATCTGCCGCAGCATGTCGATCTTCCGCGTCAGGTCCTCGCAGCAGCCGTAGCTGACCAGCCCGAAGTGCTTGAGGATCGGAATCTGGTACTGCAGCAGGAACTCGTCGTGCATCTGCGGCGAGACGAGCGTGAACTCCTGGGCGGCCATGTAGACCCACAGGTCCTCCCGTTTCGCCCCGTGCGTGTTCGGCGCCGGGTCGGCGAGCTCGCGGGCGTAGGGCATGCCCTGGTTCTCGTGCTCGGCGAGGCTCCAGTCGCCGGCGGCCTCCGCCTCGGTGTGGGTCCGCAGGACGCCGTCGCTCATGAACTTCAGCAGCTCGTGCAGCCATTCGGGGCGGTCCATCATGTCGACGCAGAAGTTCTCGATCCCGCGGAGATGGTGCAGGTCGGTGCTGATGTCGCCGGTCCACACGCGGTAGGCGGGGGCGCGGTCGACGTGGACGTCGATCAGGTCGCCGACGGCGTCGCGGACCTTCCCGCCCGCCTCTGCCGTGGCGGCTTCGTCGATCTCGTGGTGCGGCGGGCGGAGCTTGCGGATGTCCTCGGGCTCGCGGATCGGGTAGTCCAGCTTCCACGAGCCGTGGTATTCGCCGGTGTGGGTCCGCTCGCCGCTGACGCCCCACCCCCTGCACCGGTGGGCCGCCCGGACCGTCAGCCAGGGCTCGCAGATGGAATCGTCGCCGAGCGCATGGCGGTACATCCGCTCGCGGAGATCGCCCTCCATCCACGCCAGCAGCCGGTGCTCGCACGACCGTTCCGTGATCTCGGGGACCTCCTCGCGGTATCGGCCGCCGCGCATGACAACCGGCGGACGCGTCTTGACGAGGCTGTTGTGGTCGCGCCACAGCTCGCGGCGCTGCTCCTGCAGCGGGTCGGTGCAAACGTCGAGGTAACATTTGACGAGATCGCGGAACGCGGCAACGTCGCGGTCAGACGGCGACATGATTTCCTCCGAAAGGCGGCGGCTAGCAGACGACGATGCGCCCGAAGCGGCGCTTGCCGACCTTCAGCACCTGTCCGTCGGCGGGCTCGACGGCGGCGTCGATGTCATTGATCTTCCGGTCGTCGATGCTTACGGCGTTCTGCTGCACCAGGCGGCGCGCCTCGCTCTTGGACTTGGCGAACCCCGACGCCGCCACCAGCTCGACGATGTTCACCTGCCCGGCGGACACCGCGATCTCCGGCATGTCGGTCGGGGCGTTGCGCTGCGCGAAGACGCGGTCGAACTCCGCGGCCGCGGCTTCGGCGGCTTCAGTGCCATGGTACTGCGCGACGATCGCCCGCGCCAGCGTCGCCTTCGCCTCGCGCGGGTGAGTCCTCGATGCGTCGGTCAGCTCGGCGATCCGTTCGGGCGGCGTGTCGGTCAGCAGCGTGAAGTAGTTGTCCATCAGGTCGTCGGGAATCGACATCACCTTGCCGAACATGTCGGCCGGCTCGTCGGTGATGCCGATGTAGTTGCCTTTCGACTTGCTCATCTTCTCCGTGCCGTCGAGCCCGACGAGGATCGGCATGATGAGCACGATCTGCCGCGGCTGGCCTGCGTTTTCCTGCAGGCGCCGCCCGACGAGGTTGTTGAACGTCTGGTCCGTGCCGCCGAGCTCGACGTCCGCCTCGACGCAGATGCTGTCGTGCCCCTGCATCAGCGGGTAGAGGAACTCGTGCACGCCGATCGGCACGCCGTCGCGGTAGCGGAGCTCGAACGTGTCCCGCTCCATCATCTGGGCGACGGTCATCTGCGACGCGAGGCGCAGCACGTCGGCGAACGACAGCTTGTCCAGCCATTCGCTGTTCCGCCGGATCTCGAGCTTGTCCTCCGACGTGTCGAGAATCCGCCCGGCCTGGTCGAAGTAGGTCTGTGCGTTTTCGGTGATCTCCTGCGGCGAGAGCACGGGGCGCGTCTTGTTGACACCCGACGGATCGCCCACGCGGGCCGTGTAGTCCCCGAGGATCAGCACCGCGCGATGACCGAGGTCCTGGAACTGGCGCATCTTGCGCAGGACCACCGTGTGTCCGAGGTGGATGTCCGGCGCCGTCGGATCGAGCCCGAGCTTCACGCGGAGCTGCCGGCCCTGCTCGGCCGCGCCCGCAAGCCGCTCGCGGAGCTCGTCGGCGGTGTACAGGTCCTCGCAGCCGCGCGCGAGGAGTTCCATCTGACCATCCAGTTCCTGTCGGGTGAGGGTGGGCATAGTCCGTGGAGTCTATCGGCCGGGCGCGGGGGCTGCAATCCCGAGACGAGCCTTTGTGGTCCTCCGGGATGTCCGGGAGCCACGCGAGAACCACTGGACAAAGCCGCTCCGGCGGGGTCTTCTGGAGGCCGGTCCTGCGCCCGGCAGGTCGCGTCTCCGTACCGTGCGCGCCGGCCTCGGAAGGCCGCCGCGCTGACTGTAGCGTGTGCGATCTGCCCAGGCCGCTGCGCTGATCGTACGGCGATGGGTGTATGGACGGCAGCCTCGAAAGGTCGTTGCCCGCCTTGTGCCGCAAGCTCGACAGGAAAGGACACGTCATGCGAATCGGAATCAGTGCAGGTCACGGGACCATCATCGCAATGCTCGGAGCTCTGGCCGTCGGCGGATGCGCCGTGCAGGGGCCGGACATCGTCAAGACCGATCAGCCGGTCCGCGTCGACGGCGTTCTCGACGAGCCCTGCTGGTCCGAGGCGGCCGCCGTCCCGGTCGACACGCTCCACGGCGAGCAGGGCAAGGGACGCGCCGCCGACTCCCCGAGGATGGTCGTCAAGTACGCCTGGGACGAGCATTATCTCTACATCGGCTACGAGACGTTCGACGCGAATCTCCAGGCCGCCAACGCCGACGAGCTGGAGGGCCCGGCCGGCAACCGCCGCGCCGCCGCCGTCAACTGGCAGCCCGACGCGAAGCTCGACGTCGTCGAGTTCTTCGTCAGCTTCGAACGCGACGACATCTTCTGGGAGATTCACCAGAACGCCCTGAACGGGTTTACGGACGTCTGCGTCTTCTACACGCACGCCGACTGGCCGAAGGACCTGTCGATGACCAACTCCGGCATCTACTTCGCCCGGCGGCAGCACATCGAGGACGTGAAGGAGATGGACGCGTCGCACAAGTCCCACGGCCCGTACACGGTCAAGACCGCCGTCGCCGTGAAGCCGCGGGCGGACGGCGAGCGGTCGACGATCAATGACGACAGCGACGAGGATGCCGGATATATCGGCGAGATCCGCCTGCCCTGGGGCGGCGTCGGCGCGCCGAACGACTGGCGCATCTGGTACGAGAAGGACGTCCCCGGCCAGGCGGACCCGTACCGCTGGCCCGGGCCGTGGAGCCGCGTCGACGGCAGGACGATCCGCCTGCTGGCCGTCTGCCAGAACGCCGACCACGAGGTCAAGTACTCGCACGCCGGTCCGCGGCACATCCCGAGCTGGTTCCACAAGGCGTACGCCGCCTGGCCGCGGTACCGGTTGGTCGAGAGCGGCAAGTAGCTCCGCCGCATGTCGCCGGCGGGCCGGGCTCGTTCGCTCAGCGTCCGATCAGGCCTGAATGGCTGGACGAGATGCCCTTGAGGAGCATCTTCAGCTCGTCGACGTTCGGGGCCGCATCGTAGGCGACCTTCGGGTCCACCAGGTCCTGCTCGATGAGCCCCAGCAGGCTCTTGGTGAAGCTGAGCATCCCGTCGCGCTCGTGGGAGCGGATGATGTCGCCGAGCTCCGCCTCGCGGGCCTCGGTGATGAGCTGGGTGACGGACGGGTTGCGCATGAGCACCTCGCAGGCGGGGATGCGGTCGACGTCCTCGGCGATGCTCGGCAGGAGCTTCTGGCAGATGATCGCCCGGAGGTTGTCGGCGAGCGACTGGCGGACGCGATCGCGCGCGTCGGGCGGGAAGAGGTCCAGGATTCGTCCGATGGTCTGCGGGGCGTTGGAGGCGTGCACCGTGCCGAACACCAGGTGCCCGGTCTCGGCGGCCTGGAGGGCGGCCTGGAAGGTCTCGTGATCGCGCATTTCGCCGATGAGCACCACGTCCGGGTCCTCTCGCATGAGGTACTTCAGAGCGGCATCGAACGTGTCCACGTCGATGCCGATCTCGCGCTGGTTGACCAGCGCCTTCTTGTCCTCGTAGAGGTACTCGATCGGGTCCTCGATCGTGACGATGTGGCAGGCGCGGCTCTTGTTGATGTGCTCGAGCATCGCGGCGATCGTCGTACTCTTGCCGCTTCCGGTCGCGCCGCTGAGCAGCACGAGGCCCTGGTGACGCTCGGCGATCTGCTCGATCGAGTCGGGCAGGTGCAGCGCCTCGAAGTCCAGAATCTCCCGCGTCACCCGCCGCGCCGCCAGCGACACCCGCCCGCGCTGGCGGTAGACGTTCACGCGGAACCGGTCACCGCCGGGAATCTCGTAGGCGAGGTCGATGTTCCCGTGCTCCTGGAAGTAGGCCTTCTGCTTGTCGGTCATCAGTTCCAGGCCCATCGCCTCGATGTCGGCGCTGCTGATCGGGTCGGCCTTGGTCGGGCGCACGACGGACTTGATCCGCACGTACGGGGGCGAGCCGGCCTTGAGATGCAGGTCGGACCCGCCCAGCTTGCAGACCGACTGGAACAGGCGCTTGATCTTCGGGTCGCGGATCTCGTCGCTGGAGGTGTGCTCGTCAATCGGCTGGCGGTCTTGTGCGGCCACGCTTCACTCCTGTGGGTTCGGGGACGTCGGACCCGCCGCCGCGGGCAGGCGCACCGGCACGCCGCGGTCGGCGAGGTATCGCTTGGTTTCCTCGATCGTGTACGTTCCGAAGTGGAAGATGCTCGCCGCGAGCGCCGCGTCGGCCCGGCCGTCGGTAAGCACGCGATGGATGTGCTCGGGCGACCCCGCGCCGCCGGAGGCGATCACGGGAATGTCCACCGCGTCGGCGACGGCGCGGGTGATCTCCACGTCATAGCCGGTCTGCATCCCGTCGGCGTCCATGACGGTCAGCAGGATCTCCCCCGCGCCCCGGTCGGCCAGCTCGCGGCACCACGCCACCGCCTCGCGCCCCGTCGGGACGCGCCCGCCGTTGACGTGCACCTCCCACACCTCCCGCCCGTTGCGCATCACGCGCTTCGGATCGACGGCGACCACCACGCACTGGGCGCCGAAGCGACGGCTGGCGGCCGAGACGAAGTCCGGGTCGTTCGAAGCGGCGGAGTTGATCGACACCTTGTCCGCCCCGG
>CAZADC010000049.1:0-14321 GCA_964483755.1 uncultured Planctomycetaceae bacterium
AGACTGTCGGCGCTGGCCGCCCAGACGAACGTGTCGGGGACCGTGACCTCGCCGCGGACGTCGAAGGTGACGGCAGTGGGTCCGTCAACATCGACGTCGGTCAGCGTGTCGGACCAGATTGCCGGCTCGACGGGGAAGAGGCCATCGGTGTCGAACAGCGTGAGCTCCAGCGTGTCGAGCGTGACCGGCTGGGACGAGGAGAGCAGCAGGTCGAAGGTCCAGAGGGTCCGTTCGTCCGTCGTGGTATCGAGCGTGACGGCGTCACCGATGTATCCGTAGGGGGCGTACTGGCTGAACGGCCAGAAGCCGTCCGCGAGCGGGGCGATCCAGCTGCTGCTGGTCGGCGTGGTCGTGTTGTCGTAGACGATTTCCGCAGCGTTACTTACGGAGAAAAGAAGGCAGGCCGCAAGCATGGCGACCATCCACGTTCGCATCGAACCAGCGCGAATCATAAGCTCCTCCTGCGCAACTTCAACACGCCGACCTCCGACGATGGCGGCGGATCGGCAGAATGGGCCAGCTTGGGACAGAGGGTATCCTACCACAGTGCCGCTTGCTGTCAAGGAGCAAGGCAGGGCGAGGGCATCGACGCCCCGGTGTTCGCACAGACACGTCGCACCAAGCCGCGTTTGCATGCGCGGAACTCCATTCGCCGCCCGGCCTTCGCGTCCGCCTACAATAGGTTGACTCTGTCATCGGCGGGCGGATAAGCTCGCCACGGAAGGCGAGTTCCATCACGGCGTGAAGGCGGAAGCACCTATGAGCAAGTCCCCGGGCTCTTCATCTCAGGGCGGCGACAAGCCCGCCAGGCGCCCGAAGCTGTTCATGAAGCAGAAGCCCATGTTCCGGGTCTGCTTCGCGCTGACGCCGATCGCAATCGCCGGCGTGTATTTCTTCGGCTGGCGGGTGCTGGGGCTGCTGGCGGTCTGCACGCTCGCCGGCATCGTGACCGAGTACGTCATGGCGCGGAACCGCAAGGCGCCCGTATCGTCGGCCGTGTTCGTCACCTGCATGCTCTACACGCTGTCCCTGCCCCCGACGATGCCGTTCTGGATGGCGGCCGTCGGGGTCGTGGTGGGCATCCTGTTCGGCAAGGAAGTGTTCGGCGGGTTCGGGCGCAACTTCGCCAACCCGGCGATCGTAGGGCGGGCGTTCGTGTACGTCTGCTTCCCGGCCGAGATGACCGGACAGTTCGTCCCGGCGTTCCAGAAATTCCCCGGCGGGTTCGCGCACTGGTCATTCCGGAGTCTGGAGTCCGCCCCGTCGTGGATGGCGGAGAAAGGGCTGGAGCTCGCCGACGCCGTCACCGCCGCCACCCCCGGCTGGGCGCGGCGCGACTTCGGCTACGAGGGCACTCCCGTCACGCAACTCGTGCTCGGGAACATCGGCGGGACGTTCCGCACCGAGTTCGACACCCACGTCCTGGCGGGCGGGAGCATCGGCGAGGTCAGCGCCGTGCTGATCATCCTCGCCGGCATCTACCTGATCTGGACGAAGACGTCCAACTGGCGCCTGACGCTCAGCACCCTCGCGGCCGCGTCGGCGACCGTACTGCTGTACCACAACGTCCTGGGCTACGAGAGCTGCCCGCCTCTGAAGTTCGCCGTCCTCGGCGGGGCGCTGCTGTACGGGGCGGTGTTCATGGTGACCGATCCCGTCTCCGCGCCGAAACGCAAGCCCGCCCAGTGGGGCTACGGCGCGCTGATCGGGTTCCTGGTGGTCACGCTGCGCTGGCAGGGACAGTTCGCCGGGGCGCTGTCGTTCAGCATTCTGCTGGGCAACCTCTCCGGGCCGCTGATGGACATGGGCGCGGCCGAGTGGGCGCGGCGAAAACGCGAGCGCGCCAAGGCCCGCAAGGCCGCCGAGCAGGCGACCTCCGAGCCCGGCGACGCCGAGCAGGAGCTCCGCTCGGCCGAGGGGACCCAACCGCCCGAGCCGGTGGACGAGAGCAAGGTCGAAGGTCCCGACGACGACAGCGAGGGGGAGCGCGGATGAGATTCAACGTCAAGAACCCGTTGTACGTGGTCGCGTTCGTGGCGATCGTCTCGGCGGTATTCACAGCCGCCATCGCGGTGCTGCAGGTCGCGACGGCCGAGCGGGTCGAGCGGAACGAACGCCTGCGCAAGGTCAAGGCGCTCGTACAGGTCTTCGAGCTCGGCGACGTCGGCCGCATGGCGCCGACGGAGATCGAACGGCTGCGCGAGTCGCGCATCGCCGACGTGGAGATCACCGATCCGCAGACCGGCGAGGCGCTGACGATCTATCGGGCGTACGAGAGCGAATCCGCCCGGCGCGAGGGCGGAACCGACGGCGTGACCGGCGTGGCCGTGCCGATCGAGGGAACGGGCTTCTGGGACCGCATCTCCGGGCTGCTGGCGCTGACGCCCGACTACACTGAGATAACCGGGATCGTGTTCCTGGAGCAGTCGGAGACGCCCGGGCTCGGCGCGCGGATCACCGAGAGCGGCTTCCTGCAGCGCTTCGAGCCGGACGCGAGAGAGCAGGACGGCCGCCCGCCGCTGAAGGCCACGCCGCCGGAAGACGGCAAGTACATCTACGTCGGCGGCGGCGAGCCGTCGGGCGAGGGCGACCCGAGGTACGGGCGCAGCGTGGACGCGATCACGGGCGCGACGCAGACGTCGATCCGCGTGGGCGCGCTGATCAACGATTCGCTGCGCCGCTTCCGGCGGGCGGCGAGAGACGCCGGACTGATCGCAGGCGACGCGAGCGAAGGAGAGGATTCCTGACGTGGGTGGTCCGACGGGCAACATCTCGGCCGGCGGGGCGCTGAAGAACCAGCTCTGGGACGAGAACCCCATCTTCCGCCAGGTGCTGGGCATCTGCTCGGCGCTGGCGGTGACCAACCTGATGTTCAACACGCTGCTGATGTGCGTCGGGCTGGTGTGGGCGACGTCGATGAGCGCGCTGACGATCTCCCTGATGCGCAACTACATCCCCACGCGCGTGCGGATGATGATGGAGGTGCTGATCATCGCGGTGTTCGTCATCATGGTCGACATCGCCATGCGGGCGTGGTACCCGGACATCCATCGCGTGATCGGCCCGTACGTCGGGCTGATCATCACCAACTGCATCGTCATGGGGCGCCTCGAGGCGTTCGCCAGCAAGAACCGCCCGCTGCCCGCCTTCGCCGACGGGATCGGCGCGGGGATCGGATACTCCTTCATCCTCATGGGCATCGCCGTGATCCGCGAGGTGCTGGGCTTCGGGACGCTGTTCCGCGGGTCTGCCCTCGAGGTGACGCTGATCGACCTGACGCAGGGCGAGATGCAGCGCGGCGGCGGGCTGTACTGGCAGAGCTGGACGATCATGGTCATGCCGCCCGGTGCGTTCTTCGTGCTGGCGATCGCCGTGTGGATCTCCCGCACCGTCGCGCTGCGGCGGGAGGAGCGGATCGCCGCGGCCAAGGAGAAGGCGAAATGATCCCGCCGCTCGCACAGGTCGGCGCCGACGAGCTGACGCTCGCGCGGATGATGGTGATCTTCCTGTCGGCGACGTTCACCGACAACATCCTCCTGACGCGCTTCCTGGGGATGTGCCCGTTCCTGTCGGTCAGCAAGCACATGAAGTCGGCCGCCGGTCTGGGGCTCGCCGTGGTCTTCGTGACCACCTGCACCTGCGGGCTCAATGCGGTGCTGTACTGGTACGGGCTGGTGCCGCTCAACGAGGCGTACGGCGTGCCGCTGAGCCTGCAGCTGATCGTCTTCATCGTGGTCATCGCCGCGTTCGTGCAGCTGATGGAGATGCTCATCGAGCGGATCAGCATCGGGCTGTACTACTCGCTGGGCATCTTCCTTCCGCTGATCACGGTCAACTGCGCGATCCTCGGCACGTCGCTGTTCATGACGAACCTGGGCTTCGGGCCGCTGGAGGGGGTCGTGTTCGGCTTCTCCTCCGGGCTCGGATGGATGATCGCGATCATACTGATGGCCGGCATCCGCCAGCGGATCGACAGCTCGCGGGTGCCGCGGGGGCTGCAGGGACCGGGCATCACGCTGGTGATCACCGGCATCATGGCGCTGGCGTTCATCGGCTTCAGCGGGATGATCCAGCTGTGACGCGCGCCGCGGATCGCGCCTGAAGCGCCCGGACGCAATCGGACAACGCAATGGGCTACGAAATCATCCTGATCGCCGTCGGATTCGTCTGCGGCGTCAGCATCGTGCTGGCGGCGCTGCTCCTGCTGGCCGAGCGGTACCTCGCCAACTACGGCGTCTGCGCGATCGACATCAACGACGGCGACCGGACGCTGGAGGTCGAGGGAGGCGGAACACTGCTGGCGACGCTGATGAGCGAGGGCATTTTCATCCCCTCCGCGTGCGGCGGCAAGGGGACGTGCGCGTTCTGCAAGGTGCGGATTCTCGACGGCGGCGGGCCCGTCGCCCCGACCGAGGAACCCCTGCTCAGCGACGACGAGATCGCCGACGACGTCCGCATTTCCTGCCAGGTCAAGGTCCGCAACGACCTGAAGATCCGCATCCCCGAGGAGCTGTTCAACATCCGGCAGTTCACCGGGCGGGTCGAGCGCATCCGCGATCTCACCCACGACATCAAGGAGGTCCGCGTGCAGCTCGTCGAGCCGGGCGAGATCCGCTTCACCCCCGGCCAGTACGTCCAGCTCATGGCCCCGGCGTACGACGACAACCCCGAGCCGGTCTACCGCGCCTACAGCATCTCCAATCCGCCGAGCGACTCGGACCACGTCGAGATGATCATCCGCCTGGTCCCCGGCGGCATCTGCACCACGTGGGTCTTCGAGCACCTCTCGGAGGGCGACGAGGTCACGCTCACGGGCCCCTACGGGGAGTTCCACCTCAACGAGAGCGATCGCGAGATGGCGTGGATCGCCGGCGGGTCCGGCATGGCGCCGTTCTGGTCCATTCTGCGGCACATGAGGGAGAACGACATCCGTCGCAAGACCATCTACTTCTTCGGTGCGGTGCAGAAGCGAGACCTGTTCTTCGTCGACGAGCTCACGGAGCTTGCCGACCAGCTCGACTGGTTCACCTTCGTGCCCGCCCTGTCCGGACCCGCCGAGTCGGACGGCTGGGAGGGCGAAACCGGGCTGATCACCGAGGTCGTCGGCCGCCACGTGGGCGACGGGTCCGAGATGGAAGGCTACCTGTGCGGCTCTCCCGGCATGATCGACGCCGCCGTCGCCGTGCTGAACGAAAAAGGCATCACCGAGGAGCACATCTTCTACGACAAGTTCGCGTGAGCTTGGCGCAGGCGGGCGGGCGCGGTACAACCCCGGCTGCTGAAAGGCTGCAGGCGCGCCCACGTCCGAACCGACCCGCGGACGAAAACCGGCGGCGAATGGCGCTCAACGCTCGTCACCTCACTTTTCAAGGCAGACACCGACCATGAAGCAGACGCCCGAAGATCGACAGGTCCGAGCGAAGATGGGGCCCGGGGTCATCAGCAGCGGCGGGTTCCTGGGCTCGGACACGCGCCCCATCGAGGAGATCGTCGCAACCGACACCGCCGTCGTGACCGGCGCCGATCTGACCCACGCGCAGATCGCCGCCGAGCTGGAGGAGATCCGCCGCAAGGCGATGGCCTCGCCCGGCGCCGTCGTCGACGTCGAGGGCGGGCTCCGCGCGACCTACGGCGAGGCGATGGGCCGCATCCCCTGCCCTTGGGCCGACGGAATGTACGCCAAGGGCGAAATCGAGCTCGTCGACGACGAGGGACGCACGGCCCGCTTCACGCCGCTGTCGGTGCACCTGATCGAGGCGCACGGGTTCTACCAGGGACGCGGCAGCCGCTACCGCCTCGAACCGGAGGAGCTGATCGACATGCTCTTCGAGGAGGGAGACTGAGCGGCATGGCTTCGCCCGGCCTCCGCTCCCATGGCGCTCCTGCACAGCGCCGCGGCGTTCGCACCTCGCCTTGACGTGACCGCATCCGGCGTGTACATCGCCCCTCGATCGCGTCCGGCCTGCTTCGCCGGGCGCCGGAAATCCACACATCCCCGGGAGAGTGCAATGAGCGACAACGGTTCGTGGTATGGCAGGAAGTGCTACTTCGGGCTGCACTATGACCTTCACCCCGGCGCCGGCGACACCCGCCTCGGTCTGCACTGCGGGCCGAAGGAGCTGACGCCCGCGCTGAAACGCATGGACCCCGACTGGGTCCAGACCGACTGCAAGGGGCACCCGGGCTATGTGAGCTGGTTCTCGCAGACCCCCGAGGCGTCCGTCCCGCCGAAGCTGCGGAAGGACGCACTTCGCCAGTGGCGAAAGGCGACGGCGAAGCTCGGCCTGCCGCTGCACTGCCACTACTCCGGCATCTGGGACAAGGCCGCCGGCGCGAAGCATCCCGAGTGGTGCGTCGTCGGGCCCGGCGGCGAGGGCGCCGGCGCCCCGTTTGGCCAGAACGCCGGCTCGCCCACCCGCGAGACCATGTGCCCGCGCTCGGCCTACCTCGACGAGCTGATGATCCCGCAGATGATCGAGCTGGTCGACCGCTATGGCGTGGACGGGTTCTGGATCGACGGGGATCTCTGGGCGGCGTCCCCGTGCTACTGCGAGAAATGCACCGCCGCCTTCGTCGAGCGGACCGGGCTAGACGCCCCGCCCGTCGAAGAGAGCGATCCGCACTGGCCGGCGTGGTGGACCTTCACGCTGGAGAGTTTCTACGAGTACGTCACCCGCTACTGCGACGCCGTCCACGCCCACGCGCCCGACGTCAAGGTGTGCTCGAACTGGCTCCAGACCTTCCGCAACCCCGGCGAGCCGACCGTCCCGACCGACTGGATCAGCGGCGACAACGCCCACGTCTGGGGACTCGACAACTCCCGCTGCGAAGCGCGGTTCCTGTCCACCCGCGGCAAGCCGTGGGACATCATGCTCTGGGCGTTCTACTGCTCCGGACGCATGGGCGACGCCCGCGCGCCCTGGACGCCCAAGCCGCTGGAGATGCTGATGCAGGAGGCGGCCGTGCTGCTGAGCTTCGGCGGAAACGTGCAGATCTACCAGCGCCCGCACGCCCACACGCTTCGCGACGGACGATTGTCGGACTGGCGAATGAAGCAGCTCGGCGAGCTCGGCCGCTGGATCCGCAAGAGGCGAACCCTCTGCCAGGACACCGAGACGATCCCGCAGGTCGCCGTCCTCCACAGTGAGCACCACCTGCGGACCACCACCCGCGGCAAGAAGCTCATGTGGTCCGTGGACGTGGCGCCCGTCGTCGGCGCGGTCTGCTCGATCCTGGAGACCCACCGCGGCGTCGACGTGCTGGACGAGTGGGCCCTGGGCCCGCGACTCGACGAGTTCCCCGCCGTCGTCGCGCCGGAGCGCAACGCGATGTCCGACGAGATGGTCGACGACCTGAAAGACTACGTCCGCAACGGCGGCAGGCTGCTGGTCACCGGTGCCGACGCGGGCGAACGCTTCGGCCTGGACTTCCTCGGCGCGACGAAGGGAAAGACCGAGGAGAACGCACGCTACTACCTCCCGGCCGGCGGGAGCATGTTCGCGCTGCACAGCGACACGTGGCGACTGACCCGCCCGCGAAAAGGCGCCCGGGGCCTGGGGCAGCTCGGACGCACCGAACTCGCCCGCGCGGAGCGCCTCGCCGATCCCGCAGCCGTCATCAACAAGGTCGGGCGCGGCAAGGTGCTCTGGGCTCCGTTCGGGCTGTTCCGGGCCTTCCACGACACGCGGTATCCGCTGATCCGCGTGCTGACCGATGATCTGCTGCGCGAGCTCGCCGGGCGGATGGACGTGGAGATCGACGCACCGACCTGTATCGACGTCGCCCTGCGGCGCAAGAAGGACGGCCGGCGGATCGTCCACCTCGTCAACCGGGCGAGCGGCATCCCCAACCAGCCCAACAACGGCGCCGTCGACGAGATTCCACCGGTCGGGCCGGTCACCATCGAAATGAAGTGCCCGGAGCGTCCCGAGAAGGTCCACCTGGCGCTGGAGGCCGGGACGCCCGAATGGACCCACTCCCGCGGCCGACTGCGCGTGACGGTCCCGAGCGTTCGCATTCACGCAGCCGTCGTCGTGAAGCCTTGAAGTCGCGACCCGACCCCCGACCCGCGGCGTACAGACGACCGATGACGGACTCCCGGACAGACCTCACGCAGTCACGGACGCTCCGCCCGTTCGCGATCGGGCCGATCCGCGTCGAGCTGCCGGTGACGCTCGCCAGTCTCGCCGGCTACTCGGACCTGGCGTACCGGCTGATCTGCCGCGAGCTCGGCGCCGGGTTCTGCGGAACCGAGGCGATGCTCGACAAGCAGATGCTCGTCGACGGCAAGCTGCGCCGCCGCCTGGTCCGGCTGACCGAGGACGACCACCCGATCTCCGGGCAGATCATGGGCAGCGACCCGGCGACGATGGCGGCCGCGGGAAGGGCCCTCTGCGAGATGGGCTTCGACGTGGTCGACCTCAACTTCGCCTGCCCGGTGAAGAAGGTGCTCTCGCGCCGTCGCGGCGGATGGCTGATGAATCGTCCCGCCCGCGCGGGCGAGATCATTCGCGCCGTGGCCGGGGAGGTGGACCGTCCGCTGACGATCAAGCTGCGCCGCAGCTTCGCCGAGGCCGACGGGCCGGACAACGTTCATCGGATCACGGACGAAGCGTTCGAGGCGGGCGCGGCCGCCGTGTGCATCCACGGGCGGAGCGTCGAGGCGAAATACACCGGCCATGCCGACTGGGACTTCATCGCCGACTTCCGCCGGCGGTATGTCGACCGGCCTGTCCTCGGCTCGGGCGACCTGCTCACGCCCGCCGACGCGCTGGCGATGCTCGATCGGACCGGCGTGGACGCCGTGACGGCCGCGAGGGGAGCGATCGGCAACCCGTGGTTCTTCCGGCAGGTCCGCGACCTCGCCGCCGGGCGCGAACCCTGCGAGCCGGATCTGGCCGAGCAGCGGGAGCTCATCGCCCGGCACTTCGACCTGGCGGTCGACCTGTACGGGCCGAAACGCGGGCCCAAGCACATGCGGAAGTTCGGCATCAAGTACTCGCGCCTGCATCCGACACCGGCGAAGGTTCGTGCGGCCTTCGTAGCCGTCAGGAGCCCGAAGCAGTTCCACCGCGTTCTGGAGGAGTTCTACCGCCCGGACGCCGCGCGGTAAGATGAGCCTCCGGAAGCTCAAACTTCAAAGCTCAGAGCTCAAAAGTCAGAACGGGCCCCGATCGATGATCACCCGGGCCGGCGACCGACCGGCAGTCTACCCCTCGGCCGAAGGAATACGGACATGCGATGCGCTCTCCTTTCCATTGTTGTTCTCGTCGCCTCTACGGTCTCGGCCGGTGAGGGCGTGGACCTTGCGAAGCTCGACGGATGGGACCTTGTCGTGGCGGACGACGCTCCGCTGTCGACGAAGTACGCGGCCGAGGAGCTTCAGCGGCTTTACGAGCGCGGGTCGGGCGTAAAGCTGCCGATCGTCTCCGCCGCGAAGGGCTCGGACGGGCACGTGGTCGTCGGCAACGGCGTCGAGCTTCCGCAGTCCCATCGCAGGCCCGCCGGCTCGGAGCCCTTCGGCCCGGAGGATCTGCGGATCGTCGTCGCCGACGGGGCGATCTCCGTCACCGGCGGCGAGCCGCGCGGCGTGCTCTACGGCGTCTACACCTTCGCCGAGGACTGCCTCGGCGTGCGGTTCCTGACGGCCGACCACACGCACGTCCCGCCGGTCGGCGAGTCCCGCATCGTCGGGCCCGTCGACAGCACGTATCGCCCGCCGCTGGAGTTCCGCCACACCTACTACGGCGAGGTAAACCGCAATCCCGCCTTTGCCGTGCGCCTGCGCAACAATGCGGTTCACGGCATCAAGGAGCAATGGGGCGGGCCGTGCGAGATGCACCTCATCAACCACACGTTCTCGGGGCAGATTCCCACCCGCGTCTACGGCGACGAGCACCCCGAGTACTTCGCCCTCATCGAGGGCAAGCGGCGAAACCGGGTCCGCGACAACCACGACTGGAGCTGGTACGGCACCCAGCCGTGCCTGACGAACCCCGACGTGCTGCGGATCGTCACCGAGTCGGTGCTGGCGACGCTGGACAAGCACCCGGCCTGGAAGAACATCTCCGTCAGCCAGAACGACAACCGCTTCCACTGCCGCTGCCCGAAGTGCCGGGAGATCGACGAACCGGAGGGCTCGCCGATGGGCTCCCTGCTGACGTTCGTCAACCGCGTCGCCGACGCCGTCGCGAAAGAGCACCCCGGCGTGATGGTGGGGACGCTCGCCTACCAGTACTCCCGCAAACCGCCGAAGACGATCCGCCCGCGCGACAACGTGCAGATCCAGCTCTGCAGCATCGAGTGCTGCCAGTTCCACCCGATCGCCGACCCCGACTGCCCGAAGAACGTCGCCTTCTGCAACGACATGACCGCGTGGGGTGAGATCTGCGACAACATCTACATCTGGAACTACAACACGAACTTCCGTGAATACCTCCTGCCGTGCGCCAACCTCCGGGTGATCCAGCCGAACGTGCGGTACTTCGTCGCCAACAACGCCCGCGGGACCTTCATGCAGGCGGCCGGCAACGCCGTGGGCGCTGAGCTGAGCGAGCTGCGGGCCTACGTGATCTCCAACCTGATCTGGGACCCGTCGCGAAGCGCCGATGAATTGACCGAAGAATTCCTGACGCTGCACTACGGGCCGGCGGCGCCGCCGATCCGCGAGTTCATCGACTATACGCACGACAGGTCGGCCGCGAGCGGCAAGCACCCGCGCTGTAACGGGTCGGCGGGGGATTTCGGCGTCGACGAGGCAATGGCCCGCAAGGGGCTGGAATGCTTCGCCGCGGCGATGCGCCTGGCGGGCGAGGACGAGACGCTCCGCAACCGCTTGGAGAAGGCCTCCATCTGCGCCCACCGCGCGGCGATCGAGCCAGTCTGGCGGATGACCGACCCGGGCAAGCTCGACGCCGATCTGGCGGCCGGGATGCGCCCCAAGGTGCGGACGTTCCTCCGTCTGTGCGAGACCCACGGCGTGAACATGGTCAGCGAGGGTACGACCTTCGCCGACAAGCGCGAGCAGCTCCGCGGGCTCTTCGGCGTCGGCGAGGGCGAGGAGTTCTGAGCCGGTCCCGCAGCGCTTCACGCGCCGCGGCAAGGGTCAGGCTTGTCATTGCATCGCCGTCGGCGAAAATGGCGGCGTGAGCCCTGTCGACGACATCCTCTCGCACATCGACGCCGCGCCGCAGCCGGTGGTGCTGGTTCGCGGGCCCGCGGCGTCGGGCAAGACCTCGGCCGTCCTTTCGCTCTACGAGGGATCGACGGGCGACGACGGTCGGCCGGGCTGCCTGATCCTCTGCCCCAACGCCCCCGCGGTGCAGGGCGTCCGCCGCCGCCTGCTCGATCGGTCCGAGGCGGGGGTGCTGATCTCGCCGGAGGTGTCCACCTTCGCCGCGCTCGCCGTTCGGGTCCTGATCGCCAACGGACAACGGGCAAGCCTGCTCGGTCCGCTGCGCCGTCAACTGCTGCTGCGGGAGATTCTCGACGACCTGGACGCCGACGGGCGACTCGGCGGGTTCCGCGCGGTGCTCGACACGCCGGGACTTGCCGTCGCGCTGGACCGCTCGATCGCCGAGCTGAAGAGAGCGGCCGCCGAGCCGGACGATCTGGCCGCTGCGTTCGGCGCCCGCCCCGGCAAGCAGCGTGATCTGCTGGAGGTGTACCGTGCCTACCAGCAGCGTCTCCGCGAGACCGGAGAGTATGACGTCGAGGGGCAGATGTGGCAGGCCCGCGACACGCTCGCCGACGAAGGCGCCGCCACCGGGCTGGACGGCGTGCGGGCCCTTGCGGCCGACGGGTTCACCGACTTCACCCCCACGCAGCTCGATATCCTCTCGCACCTGGCCGGGCGGCTCGATCGCGTCGTGATCACCCTCCCCCACGCCGACGACGGCAGGGAGCGCATGTGGCGCTGGACCGACCGCACGCTGCAGCGCCTGCGCTCGCACTTCGGCGAGAAGCTCGGGGAGATCGAGCTGGATGCCGACGCCGCCGACGAGGTCGGCCAGGTCGTCGGGCGGGAGCTGTTCGCCGGATTCGCCGGACAGACCGGCGCGTCCGAGCCGCCGAAAGGGCTGTCGATCATTGCGGCAGCGGGAATGGAGGCCGAGGTGGCCGCCGCGGCGCGACACGTGAAGCGTCTCTTTGCCGACGGCGCGCCGGGCGGGTCGGTCGCCGTGCTGGCGCGTTCGCTGACGACCTGCGAGCCGACGGTTCGCCGCGTGTTCGCCGAGCACGGGCTCAGCGTGAGCGAATCCCCCCGGCCGCTGACGGAATCGCCGGTCGTACGGTTCATCCTGCACACGGCCGCCGTCCGGCACGGCGGGTACGCCTTCGCCGACGTCCTGCGGTGCATCAAGAGCAGCTACTTCCGTCCGGAGGCGCTGGGCGACTTCACCGACGCCGACGTCGCGGCCGCCGAGGCGCTCATCCGCGACGGCAACGTCCTGGAGGGGCGGGAGGCGTACGCACGCGCCGCGCAGCGCCTGATCGACCGCGCGGCAAGCCTCGCCGAACGCAGAGCTGACCGGGCCGACGACGACGGCGAATCGGAATCGCGCCTGCCGGAGATCGAGCCGATCCGCCGCGCGGCAGGGATGCTCGAAGCGCTCTTCGACGTCCTCGACGGCGCCGACGACTCCGCCGGCCCGCCTGCGGCCGTGGTGACCGACGCCCTGGGCGTCCGCGCCGCCGTCGAAGCCGGCGACGACGCGCGCCGGGTCGCCCGCGATCTCCGCGCGCTGGAGGCGCTTCGCGCAGCGCTGGACGAGATGGGCGACGCCGACGTGCCGCCCGCGCGCCTGGCGCGCGTCCTGGAGGCCGTGCGGGCGCCGTCCGCCCGCGGCGAGGCGATGGTTCACCTGCTGGACGTCCTCGACGCGCGGGCGCTGCGGTATCCGCACGTGGTGCTGCTGGGCGTGAACGAGGGCGAGTTCCCGGCCCGGTTCACGGAGGGTCCGCTGGTCGGCGAGGACGACCGGCGCCGGCTCGCGGACCGGGGCGTGCCGCTGGACTCGCGGAGCGACCTGACCGCGCGGGAGATGCTGCTGTTCCACCTGGCCGTCACGCGGGCCGGTCAGTCGCTGACGATTGCCTACCGCACGGCCGACGAGGGCGGCGTGGAGCGCCTGCCCAGCGGGTTCCTGACCGCCCTGGTGGCGCCGTTCGGCGGGCTGGACGGCGACGCCCTGGCGGCCGTCACGACGAGCATCGACGCCGGCGACCTCGTGCCCGACGCCTCCGAGCCCACGTCGCCCCGCAGCGCCCTGCTGTCGGCGCTGGGCGGGACGTTCGCCGACGCGGGCGACCCGCGGGTGCTGGGCTGGCTCGCCGCCGAGGCGCCGGACGGCCTCCACCGCGCCGCGCGAGGCCTGTTCGCGTGGCACCGCCGATGGCGACCGGGCGAGTGCGACGCCTTCGACGGACGAATCGACGACGCAGACCTGCTCGCCCGCCTCGCCGAGCGCTTCCCCGGCCGGCAGACCTTCTCCGCCAGTCAGCTCAACGCCTTCGGCCAGTGCCCGTGGCGGCACTTCGCGAAGTACCTGCTGGACCTCGCCCCGCTCGAGCCGCCGCAGCGCCGCCTCGAACCGCAGGACCGCGGCACCTTTTGCCACGACGTGCTGCGCGGCGTGATGGCCCGCCTGGGCGGGGCGTTCGGGCTCCCGCTGCCGCTTGGCGACGTGCCCGCCGACGCCGTCGCCGAAGCGCTGGATGCGGAGATCGCCGCGGCCTCCCGGCGGGTCGAGGCGCGCCGCCCGCCCTATCCCGCGCTGTGGGAGATTCAGAAGGAGCAGATGCGGCGGGCGCTGCGCGAGTACCTGGACCACTGTCGGGCCGAGCCCGACCCCCCGGCCTCCTTCGGGCATTTCGAGCTGGCGTTCGGCGAGACGCCTCGCCCCGACGAGTCGGTGGACCCGGCGAGCCGGGTCGAGCCCGTCACGCTCGACTGCGACGCAGGGCCGGTCCGGCTTCGCGGACGGATCGACCGCGTCGACCGCGTCGACCGCGACGGCGTCGAGATGCTGCGGGTGGTCGACTACAAGACCGGGCGCCTCCCGAGCCGGACCGACGTCACGGCCGGGCGGAACCTGCAATTGCCGATCTACGCGCTGGCGGCGCGGCGGATTCTGGGCGGCGGGTGCGTCGGCGGGGAGTTCCACCGCGTGGCGATCGGGGAGTCGCGCTGGCGGATGCCCTTCGCGGCCTACCGGCTGCGGACGGGGCGAACGAGCGACGACAGCGCCTACGAGGACGACCGCGAGCGGGCGGAGTCGCGCATCGGCGAGTTCGTCGCCGCCATGGCGGCCGGCCGGTTC
>CAZADC010000050.1:0-14221 GCA_964483755.1 uncultured Planctomycetaceae bacterium
GGTCATCAGGCGAAGCACGTTGGCTTGCGGGGTGGTGCGGAGGCGGAAGTAGGTGCGGCTGCCGCGGCGCCCGGACAGGTCGCGCACCGGGCGGTCGGGTCGCAGCCAATCGCGGCCGTCGTGATCACCGTCCCCCTCGCCGCCCTCGTACTCGACTTCCAGCCGAACGTCCCTGTAGGCGTTGTACCCGTAGAGCGTGATGTACCACCACCCCTCGGCGGGACGCCGGATGCGGACCACCTCGTTGGTGTCCGATCCTTCACTCCGCTCGTCGTAGCGGTAGCGGCTGGCTTCGCCGCCGTGGCGGACGTAGAGGTCGACGTCGCCGCGTCCGCCGGATGTGCGGATCTCCAGCTCCTCGGCGTCGTTGGGCACGCGGATGCGGGCGCTCCGGCTCGAGCCGCGCCGGCCCTCCAGATCGTCCACGCGATCGCCGTTGTCCAGCACGTCCTGAGCGGGCGCCGCCACGGCGAAGACGCCCAGCACCACCGCCGTTGTCATGAGCCATTTCAATGTCGTGGTCATCGTGCTCCACCTTTCTTCCAGTGGTTCGATTGTTTCCTGACGACCCGTCGTCCTTACGTGCAGTCCGACAGCCGGGGCGCCGAAAGGTTAGGTTGCGGCGGGCTCGACCATCCTGCACCCGACAGACATGCACGCCTGCATCGAGCCCAGATTGTTCTCGACGTCTTCGAATCCGTTGGCCTTGAGAATTCCCGCGGCCACCATGGCGCGCTCGCCGCTGCCGCAGAAGGTAGTGATCGGCCGATCGCGCGGCACGTCTTCCAGCCGGCCGGGCAGCTCGCCGACGTACATGTGCGTGGCGTCTTCGACGTGTCCGGACTCGAACTCCTCGATGCTGCGGACATCCAGCAGTGTGAACGCTTCGCCCGAGTCGATGCGCCGCTTGACCTCCTCGGCGTGGACCCCGCGGACGCGCCCGAACGGTCGGCCGGACGTCTCCCAGTCCTCGATCCCTTCCACGTGGCTGACGACGTTGTCGTAACCGAGACGGATAAGGTGACGCACGGCGGTGTCGACGTCGACGGCGCCGGAGACGATCAGCACGATCGGCGTGTCGTAGTCGAGAATCCAGCCGGCGAAGGCGGGGATCATCGCCAGCGGCAGGCAGTAGCTGCCGGGCACGTGGGCACCGCCGTAGGCCTCGATGTCGCGCGTGTCGACGATGAACGCGCCGTCGTCGCGGGCTCTCTGCAGCGCGTCGGCGTCCATTGCCGGCACGGTGGGCAGGACCGGCATCTCCGGCGCGTCGCCGGTCAGGTTGTACTGCTCCATGCGGCGGAAGTAGGGCGGGATGTAGTGGTGCTCCTCGGCCTTGAACCGGATGAACTCCTCCCGTCCCTTCTGGAGCTGCGGGTTGTTCAGCCGTTCCAGGCCCAGTGTGGAGAACTCCCGCGGCGCCATGCCGCTGCCGCACACCGAGCCTGCGCCGTGGGCCGGGAAGAGCAGCGTCTGGTCGCCGAGGGGCAGCAGCTTGTCGTGGATCGAGTCGTAGAGCAGTCCGGCCACTTCCTCCCGCCGGTCGGGAAAGAAGTCGGTCCTGCCGACGTCGCCGACGAACAGGGCGTCCCCGGTGAACACGCCGACGGGCTCGTCGCCGGTGGCGGTGTCCGTGAGCACGAGCGAGATGCTCTCGTAGGTGTGCCCGGGCGTTTCGAGCACGTCGATCCGCAGATCGCCGATCTCGAAGCTGTCGCCCTCGCGGACGGGCGAGCCGTACTCGAAGTCCAAGGCCGCGCCGTGGTGGACCGTCGCCCCGGTCCGCCGGGCGATTTCCTGCGAGCCGATCACGTAGTCCTCGTTGCGATGGGTCTCGAAGACGTGCAGGATCCTCAGACCATGCTGTCGGGCGAGATCGAGGTACACCTGCACGTCACGGCGCGGGTCGATCACGACGGCCTCGCCCTTGTGTCCGACGAGGTAGGACAGGTGTGAAAGGCCTTCACTGCGAACTTTCTCCAGGATCATCCTGCCGGGCATGCGGTACGCTCCTTCTGCGGGTGAATATCGGTCCGGCGCCGGGGAGGATGGGGCGAAGGTCCGTGGTGCAGCCGTAGGTCGTCTCCGTCGCTCATCCCCCCATCGCGTCCCTCCATTGATATGCGCGCCGACCGGCGGTTCTCAAATGTCGGCGGCGTCGCGGGGGGGCGGCGGCCCGTCTTGCGCGGCGCAAAGCAAACGCGGCGAGCGAGTTGCCCGCCGCGTCGCGCGAGGCCGCTGAAGACGGCTTTTCAGGCCTGGTGCTGCAGCTGTTCGGAAGATTCCTCGCGTCCCGGCAGTCGGGCCTGGCCGTACTGGTAGTCGTAGAACGTGTCGTAGTTCTTTCGGAGGTAGCCCCCGGCGGTCACGCGGACGCCGTTGAGCACGGCGCCGAGAATGTGAGCCCCGACGCGCGAGAGCGTATCGCGCATCCGCTGGACGATTCCGTACGTGTTCACCCCGGCGCGGACGGTGAGGATCACGCCGTCGACGGTGGTGGACAGGACGACCGAGTCGGTGACGACGAGGCAGGGGGCGCCGTCGAAGATGACCTGGTCGTACTCGGCCGTCATTTCGGACACGAGATTCCGCATGGCGTCCGAGCCGAGCAGTTCGGCGGGGTTGGGCGGAAGCGGCCCGGAGGACATCACCTCCAGGTTCGGTTCGACCTGGCAGACCATCTCTCTCCAGTCGCCCTGGTCGACGAGGGCGTTGGACAGCCCCTCGGCCGAGCACTGCGGGAACAGGGACCGGACGACGGGCTGGCGGAAGTTGCTGTCGACCACCAGCACGCGCTTGCCGCCGCGGGCGACCGAAGCGGCGAGGTTGAGCGAGATCGTGCTTCGCCCGTCCTCGGGGAGGGCGGAAGTCACCAGCACGCTGCGCCGCTGGGCGAGCGGTCCGCTGAACATCAGCGTGGTGCGGATCTGGCGGAACGCCTCGCCGACCAGCGAGTTAGGGTGCTCGGCGAACGCCATGCGCAGGTCCTCGAATTCCTCGTCGACGTCGTCGACGTGGGGGACCATGCCCAGCAGCGGCAGGTCCATCCGGCGGGAAACGTCGGACGGGCCCTTGATTGACGTGTCGATGAACTCCAGGAGGAACGCCAGCCCGAAGCCGAACACCAGCCCGAGCACGCAGCCGAGGGGGACCATGAGCGCCCACTGGGGCATGGAAGGCTCCCGGGGAATGGTCGCCTGCTGGAACATGCTCACCGTGCCCCGTTCGTTCCGCGAGAGAAGCTGGAGGTCCATGCGCCGGCGCTGGATCGTCTGCATCCGACCGAGGATCCTCTGCTCCTCGGCGGCCGCCTGCTGCAGCTCGACAAGGTTTGCCTGGAGCTCGCGAAGTCGGGTATTGGCCTCGTTGTACTTGCTGCCTACCTCGAGCAGTTGCTGGGTGACGGCGTTGATGTTGGCTTCGTACTCACCCATGACGCTCGCTACCAGGTCTTCGGTGAGCTGCGCTTCACGCCTGTCAATCTCCTCGCGGAGGGTGGACAGGCGCGCCTCGAGGTCCTGAACCTTGCGGTGCTGCGGCCCCAGCTTGCCCGACGCGCTCTGATATTCGCTGGTCAGATTGACCTCCGCGTTGCGGAGGCTGCGGAGGATCGGGTCCATGTCGAGGCCCTGCTGGATTGTGGGCGACTCGTCCAGCGTGCCGTCTTCGAGCCGCTGCTGTGCCGCCTGAAAGGCGGCCTCCGCCTGCGCCTTGGCGAGTTCGAGCTGGGTCATCTGCTGGGAGAGGGACTGGATGCGCATCGACAGGACGTTTCGCTGGTTGTCGATGTTGGGGATGTCCTCGGGGCGGGCGGTCCGCATCCGTTCACGGACCTGGTCGAGCCGGTCCTCCAGCGAGGCCAGCTCCGTCTCGAGCGGCCGCAGGTCCACCTGGTAGGCCGCCCGAAGGCGTTCCCGCGACTCCTCGGCCGTTACCTCGGCGACGGCGTTGACGATGACCGGCAGCTCTCTCCTGCTGGTGCCCGTCATGGAGATACGGATCAGTTGTGTGCCGGCTATGTGGCCTGCGGAAATGTCCTCCGACAGCGCCTGGATCGCGTCGGTCTGGTTCTCCTGATACCATCGGGTTCGGCGGAGATCCTCGTTTTGGCGGATCGCCTGATCGAGCACGGTGTCGGACGTCACGGAGTTGATGTGTGATTGTGCGATGCGGCTGATGACGTCCTCGCTCGGTTCGCGGATCGACGGGGTCAGCTCCGTGGGCTTGGGCGGAACCACTTCCAGCAGCGCCGAAGCCGTGTACCACGGGGCGTAGAGTTGCCAGAGGAACGTTCCGACGATTGCGAGCACGACGCTGGCGCCGAAGCAGAGGATGATCAGCCAGAGGCGCTTGCGGATTATGCGCAGAATATCCTTGCCAGTCAGTCCGGGGCCCGCCGGAGAGCCTGCGGAAGCGGTGGATTGCGCCGGGCCCGCGACCCGGGCGATCTGCGGCGCCTGATCGCGCGTCTGAGGCACGCTCATGGTCAAGACTCCTTAGCTTGGTTCGGCCTGCAGGCGATCCATCGCCTCCCGGACCCGTTGTCGAACCGCATCGTCCGGTTCGGCCAGTTCCAGCGCCTGGGCGTACTGCCGCTCGGCATCTCGCGGGCGCCCGAGTTTCTCATATACCCATCCAAGATGGTAGCGAATCACGGCCGTCGGGTGGCCGGCCTGCAGCGCGTCCAGCAGCACTTTCTCCGCCTGGCGGTGCTGCCCGGCCTTGGCCAGGGTCCACCCGTACGTGTCCAGCACGTTCGGATCATCCGGTTGGATCCGGGCCGCCTGAGCTGCATAGGGCATCGCCGTGTCCGGCCGGTCCAGGTCGTCGGTGTACATGTAGGCGAGATTGTTCAGGGCGGGTACATTCTCCGGTTCGAGCGCCAACGCGTCCTTGTAGGCGCCTTCGGCCCGGTCGTAATCCTTCATCTGGTAGAAGATTACGCCGAGCTGCCTGCAGAGGTCCGCCTTCGCGCCGTCCTCGTCGGCAAGTTCGATTGCCTCCCCGGTCAGCCGGGCCGCCTGCGGGAGCTGGTCCGCCCGCTGGTACAGGATGCCGAGGTGGCTCCGCAGCCGCCAGTCGTCGCCGCGCGCTGCAAGCCACGTCTCCATCCTCGCCGCGGCGTCCTGGGGTCCGAACCCGCGTTCGATCTGGCCGACGATGAAACCGAGCTCCGCGGCGTCAGCGTCCTGCAGCGCCCGGACGAACGCCGCCTCGGCGTCCGCCGTCTGCTGTTTGTGCGCCAGGGCGGCGGCGCGGATCGCCAGCAGCGTGGGCTCCTCGGCCGAGCCGGTTCGCTCGATGACGGTGTCGTACTGCTGGTCTTCGAGCAGGGCGACGAGATAATCGCCCCGCAGCGGAAGCGCGTCGGGACGCATCCGGACCGCTTCGGCGAGGGTCGAAACCGTCCGCGAGAGGTTGTTGCGGCGCCGCCACATCGCCGCCTCGATCTGCAGGTAGTCGACCCGTCCGGGCTGGGCGGCACGGGCGTCGCGCAGGAGGGCTTCCAGCCGGCTCCACTCCTCCTGGTTCATGTACAGAAAGGCGAGGGAACGCACCGCCGACGGAACCATCCCATACTGCTCCAGGATTTCGCGGTACTCGCGAGCGGCGGCGGCCGGACTGCCCGCCTGCTGCAGCAATTCGGCTAGGCGGGTCCTGGCGTCATACGTCGCGACGAGGTCCGTTGCGGCCTCGAGATCCTGTCGGGCCGCATCGAGCTCGGCCCGGTCCAGATGAACCCGCGCCCGATAGATGTAGGCATCCGCGTAGTCCGGGTCGACCTGAATGGCCCGCGTAAAGAGCTGGATTGCCTCCTCCTGTTCTTCCCGCTCGTCGGCCACGGCGCCCTTGAGCAGTAAGGCTTCGGCGTCGTCGGGATCGTCGGCGAGCACCGCGTCCAGGCGTTGAACCGCCTCATCGACGCGGTCGCTCGCAATGAGCAGCCGGGCAAGCTGCCTTTCGGCCGCTCGATCCTCGTCGACGTGCTGGAGGTACTCTTCCATGGCGCTGACCGCCCCCTGCCAGTCGCGCTGCTGCGCCAGGAAGCTCGCCAGCTCGCTGTACGGGCGGGGATTGTCGGGATCATTTTCGATCGCGCTGCGGAAAGCCCGCTCGGCCCGGTCGGCGTCCGTGCCTGCGAGGAGGCGTCCGTACAGCATGTACGCTCCGGTCCGGTAGCGGTCTTCGCTCAGCAGCGGGCGGACGATCCGCTCGGCGGTGTCGACCTGCCCGTGACGGGCGTAGAAGCTCGCGAGCACACGTGCGCCCGCGAGCCTGTTCTCCGCGCGTTCGTAGTAGTGTCGGTAGACCCGCTCAGCGTCACGAAGCTGCCCGTCCCGCTCGTAGAGTGCGGCCAGGCGGAGGGCGTTGTTCAAGTCGTCGGGCTCCTGCTCCAGCCTGCGGGCGCGCTGCTCAATGACGGGCGTCATGCTTTCGGAGCGTCCCTCCCGGACCACCAGATGGGCTTCCTGCAGGTACTCGTTCCTCCTGGCGGACGGATAACGCCATGCGCGCTCGACGTATTCCTCGAACTGCTCTCGCTTGCCCTGCAGCTCCGAGACCCGCGCCATGGCGATCAGTGCCTGCGCGTACCCCGGATCGGCTTCGAGGACGGCCGCGAGGATTTCTTCGGCCGCGTCGAGGTCGTTGACCCGGATGTACGTCTCGGCCAGCTCGGTCCGAATCCGTTTCCAGTCCGGTCGTTGCTTCAGTGCTTCCGTATAGTGTTTGATTGCTTCCTGGTATTCGCCGCGCGTCTTGGCATAGTTGGCTTTCCACAGCGCGCCGCCGACCCCGTCGAAGTTCGCTTCCGCGGCGCGTTCGATCATGGCCTCGGCCAGCGCCCAGTTCTCCTGCTGAACCGCGAACTGGTAGATGCGCAGAACGACGTTCTCGTCGTTGGGGTCCGCCTCGGCGGCCTGGCGGAGTTTCTGAACGTACATCTGCTCGTCGCCGTAGGTTGCGTAGAGCGATGCCTGCGCGAGCAGGCGGTCGACAGGGTCCTCGATGTGTTCCGTCAGCGAGAGGCGCATCTCGAGCCGTTTGGCGGGGTCCGGCTCGTCGAGCACCTGCCGCTCCACATCGAGAACCTGGCGGACCTGCTCGTCCGTCTTCCCGGCGATCGCCTCGTCCAGCAGCTCCCGGGCGCGATCCGTGCGGTCCAGCGCCTGATACATTCGGGCCAGGCGGGCGATGATATGGAAGTTCGCAGGCGCCTTGGCGTGGAGCTCCTCCAGCAGACGGATCGCCTGCTCTCGCTTCCCGCCCAGCCACAGTTCCTGTGCCTGCGTGAGCATGGCGCGAAGCTGTGGCGCCGAGAGCGACATGTTTTCGGGCAGTTCGGACGCCTCCCCGCGCGCCAGCGCCAGCAACAGCTTCGCATTGCGCGCTCGCGGGTTGTCCGGGTCGATGGTCAACGCCCGGTTGACATATCGCTCCGCTTCGTCGTAGTCGCGGTACTGCATCGCGAACTGCGCCTTGAGCACTATTACGTCGGGACTGTTGCGGAACTGCGGGCGGGCCATCAGATCGTCGATAATCTGCTCGGCCTTGCCGGGCTTGTCCTGCCTCACGTAGACGCGGATCAGCGCCTCCGCGGCGTCGAAGTCCTGACCGCCGCTCCGTTCCATGGCCGCCTGAAGCCGATCGGCGGCAGTGTCCAGGTCTCCCTCCAGCAGCGCGATGCGTCCGGCGATACGGTCCGCGGCAACGTTCCCGGGATCCAGATCGGCGATTCGTCGCATCGCCTGGCGCGCCTCCGTGACGTAAGGTTTCCGCTTGGCGGCGTCGGCCTGCCGGCGGGCTCCCGTCAGCAGCGCGTCGGCCAGCATGGCGTTCATCCGGATCCGCTCCTGGTAGAGCTGCCCTCGCTCCCGTTCCGTGATGTCCGGCTTTCGGGCTCGACGGTCGGCCAATTCCAGCGCGCCGCGCAGCACCTTCGCCGCGGCGTCCATGTCACCCTGCTGCATGTGCGCCCTGGCGAGGTTCTGGTATACAGCCGGATTGTCCGGGGCGGCCTCGCGGGCATCCTCGAGCAAGGCGACGGCCTGCTCGTGCCGGCCCTCCCGCATGTAAAGGCTGGCCAGGGCCGTCGCGCCCGTCGGATTGCCCGGGGCGACTCGAACGGCTTCCTCGCAAAGAGCGATCGCGCGGGCCTGCTCGCCTCGCCGATAGAGCGCCTCGCCATATCCCACCCGCAGCAGGGGGTTGTCGGGATTGGCTGCGACCGCCTGCTGGTACGCTTCCTCGGCCTCCTCCGGCCGATCGGTTCGCAGGAGCTGCTGGATCACCGCCAGCCAGTAGTTGGGCTCGTCGGGCTCCAGGTCGACGGCCTTGCGGAAGTCGTCCATTGCCTGCTTGCCGTAATCCCCGCCGATGTCCTGCGCGAGCTGCGCTCGCGCGAGGCCGCGCCGGAAGTAGGTCGTCGGGCGGTCGGGGTCCAGTTCCAGCAGGTTGGTGGCCTGTTCGACGTAGTCCTCGTAGGCGCCGGCGTTCGCCTGCGGGTTGCGGGCAATCGTCCAGTGCAGCTCCGCCAGCAACTCCTGGGCCTCGATGTGCTCGGGATTGCGCCGCAGTGCCCCCCGCAGGTGATTGAAAGCGGAGCGCAAATGCTGCTGCCGCTCCGTCTGCGTCAGGTTGGGCGCCGTCGACCACTCCAGCTGAAGCCTCGCCATCTGGTACATGTGCGGCGACGGGTCGCCTTTCTGGGTGGCCTGGATCGCCTCCGACAGGAACCGCTGCGCGGTCTCGAGGTCGCCGGCTTCCCACGCCTGCTCCGCGCGCTCCGCGGCGATGTCCGGATCCTTGGGCAGGCGCATGAGAATCACGGCGACCCCGCCGATCACGATGATCGCGCCGAATGCCAGCAGCAGGATCACCAGCCGCTTGTTGAGTTTTCGTCTTTTCGCCATCGGGTTCCTTCTGTCGAATCCGTCTGCGGCGTGCGTGCTATCCGCCGCCGTTCTCGAGCTGTTCGACGTCCTCGGGCATGGGTAGGGCCGTGAGCACCGAGGGCATGAAATGGGCGGCGAACTCCGCCGCCTGCTCGTTCACCTTGTCGAAACCGCCGACCGGCGTCAGCGGCGCGAACTGGATCTTTGCGAAGTAGCTGTATTCCTGCCACGGGTTGTTGAGCTTCAGACGCACCATTTCCCAGACCGGCTCCGGTCGGCCGTTGAGGCTGAAGATGTAGTACTGCACGTAGCGCCGGGTCTCGAACGCCTGCGGGTCCCACAGTTCGTAACGCGTCTGCTGAAAGTCGAGCTTCTCCTCCCATGGCGCGGGAGCGCCCGGAATCTGCATTTCCACGCTCCGATCGCCCAGCAGCGTCGCGCCCGCCGCGGCGAGGCAGCGCTCCGGCACGTGCGGCACCTTGTCGCGCCCGCCCGTATAGTACGTCACGTCGAGCTGCCAGTACCGCCCGGGCTGGCTCGGCTCCACCCGCGTGTCAATGTAAATCCGGGAAATGTACCAATTGCTGCGGCGCCCGTCGACCCGCATCGCGTCCAGCGGCGTGCCGATCTTCAGCGCCTCCATGATGTCGTCGGTGATGATGACCTCGCCGTCGGGCTCACCGTCGGTCTCGCCCGACAGCTCTCCGTCCGCGGCGAGGCGGTACGGTCCGAAGCGGTCCGGGAAGCCCTCCAGGCGGAACGTCTCCGGATCGACCTGCACACCCTTCGGCCAGGGCACCGGCTCCTTGTGCAGCGCCATGCCGATGATGTGCTGGGCGAACGGCCAGATCGCCGCCGTCACCGTCAGCAGAACCGCCGCGATCGTGAAATGCGGATTGCGAGCCGACCAGCGCAGGCCGCGTCGCAGCACGCCGCGGTCGCCGGCGTCCGGTACGGTGTGAGTATCTTGTTCCCGCTCGGTTCTCATGGAGTCTCTTCAGCCGGGACGGCAGGAGATTCCGCCGCGTCGTCTTCATCCTCTTCTTCGTCGACCTCAACGAACAGGCTGTTGAGCAGGATGCTCTCCAGCCACAGCAGCCCGGCGGCCGGGATGAGCATCACCAGCCCGAACACCTCGTGCATGAAGTCCTGTCCCATCTCGGGCTGGTCGATCACGTACATCGTGCAGGTAATCGCCACCCGCAGCACGTTGACCAGCACCACGATGGGCACGGCGCTGAGGACGATCACCACACGCTGCCACACGGGACGGTACTCGAGGTACGCCCACGCTACGCCCAGCGCCAGGAACGCCATCAGCGAACGGATGCCGCTGCATGCTTCGGCGACCGTCAGCCGGTGCCACTCGCCGCTGATGCTCATCAACTGGAGGTTGCTGGCCGTCGTGGAGATTTCTACGCCGAACAGACGCAGAAGGATCGTCGCTCCGTCGGCGGCGAATTCCTGCAGGGGTACGGCGATCCGCGCGTACAGCAGATCGGGAATCGGCATGGCGAAGATCAGAAAGGCGATTGGAAGCCAGGTGATCCGCACCATGCCCCATCCGCACAGGTAGAGCACCAGCCCCCCCAGCAGCAGCAGCATGTTCAGGTGGCAGATGTAATAGGTGCCGATCGGGTAGAATCCGATGATCTCGAAAAGGATCGCGACGATCATGATCGGCAGCCCGAGCAGGTTGACCTTGCGGCGAACCTGCATCAGATCGTGGCGGCGGGTGTAGAGCAGGTAGAGGCTGAACAGCGGGATGACGAACCCGTGCGACCAGTTCGTGTCGTGAATCCACTGGAGCACGAGGTGGCGGAACTGCCACTGATGCACGGCCGCGAACAGCGCCGCCAGCACGGCGAGCTTGATCCACGTTTCCCTCGGCCAGGCGCCGGTCGGATGGTCCTCGGGGTTGGACTGGACCATCTCGGCCAGGCGCCCGCCGCGGCGGGGGCGGACCTCGGATTGACTGTCGGGTTGCCGGCTCATGAAATCAGGATGCGACGCTGCGGCCTACCAGCGCCGGAACCGCTCGCTGTCGAGTCCGCGCGGCACCGCCGAGGCGAAGTTCCGGTCGTAGATGAATCCGAACCCGTAGCTCATTCGGAAGGCGTTGCGCATCACGGCGAAGAACGGGGCGCGGATGTCGGTTCCGACGGCGATCACGTCGTCGGGCTTAAGGTACATGTCGGGCTCCTCGCCGCGGAAAATCGCCTCCACGTCCAGCGGGATGATCTGCTCCTGGCTGTTTCCGACCCGGCGGATGAGGACCGAATTCTCCGGCCAGGCGAGCGGACCGAGGTTCCCGGCCGCCGCGACGGCCTGCTTGACGGTGATTTCCCGTCCGGTCAGGGAGTAGACGCCGGGTCGGGCGACTTCGCCCATGACGTAGAACTCGCCCACCTTGATCGTGGGGACCTGGATGATGTCGTTGTCCCGCACCACGATGTTCATCCGCGGGTCGCCGTCGCGGAGCTTGGGCAGGTTCACGGCGATGACCCGCGCCAGGTCGGTCCGCGCGACGCGCTCCCAGCCGAAGGGATCGGCCGCCGGTGCGGGGGATTCGGGCGGCTCGGTCGACACGAGCGGCTCGCCCTTGGCGCGGGGCAGCACGGGTGGAGCGCCCTCGCCGGACGGGCGGGTCGCCGGCGCGGCGTCCTGCTCCACGCGCACCCAGCGCCCGTCGGTATAAATCCACTTCGTGGACCGGTCGGACGCGCCGTGTCCCGCGTCCGCCGTGACGCCCGTCGCCGGGACGTCCGCGGTTTCGGCGAAGTGCGGGAGGACGGCCGGGGCGGGTTGCTCGTCGCCCTCGCCCGCGCCGGGCATCGCCTCGCGCAGCTCGTCGAGCGCCCGCTCGACATCGTCGCCCGGGCTCTCGGAGGCGTCCTCCCCGCCCGCATCGGGCAGCTCGGGGATCGTCGGCGGCTCGACCGGCGCCTCGACATCCGTCGTCGTATCGGTCTCGCCGTCTGCCGCAGCCACCCGCGTCGCGGGCGCCGGACGGATCACGAAGACGTAGCGGAGGTTCGCGCGGGTCACGCCGCCCGACAATGCCAGCGCCTCCAGCAGGCGCATGTCCTTGCGGACAATGTTGTATGTCCCGGGGCGCTGTATCGAACCGAGGATGGCGAACGTGCTCTGACGCCGCGTCAGCAGCGTCACCGATACCACGGGATTGAGCAGAATCTCCGGGCTGTAGGCGTCGGCGATCGCCTGCTTGAGCTCCTCCTTGGTCTGCCCCTCGGCCCGGATGCGCTGGCCCAGCAGCGGCAGATCGATGAATCCGCTCGCCTCCACCTCCCGGCGGAGCGTCGTTTCCAGCCCCTCGGCGAACAGGTCCAGGATGCTGATGTCCAGCACGTCCGTCGGGCCGACTACGTAGTCCTTGTCCGTGTACGTCAGGTCGCCTTCCCGCGGGAACGTGGCGTTGGGCGGCAGTTCGTCCGGGCGGTCGGCGTACCCGACGGAGGGCAGGATCGGGTTGATCGGGGAACGGTTCTCCGGCGCGTCGAAGGGGGACGAAGGGTCGAGCAGGCGCGTGCGGCTCGTCTTGAACCAGTCCTGGAGTTCGGCGCACCCGCCCAGCGTCACCGCTGCAATCACCGCCAGACCGATGAGCAGATGGGTCCTTCTGTTCACGTCTCGCCTTTCCTTAAGACAGTTGCGCTTGGGTCTCTTCGGAGGTCGGCCGCGCCGCTCGATCTGCGGCACGCCGTCTCACCCCGTGTTCCGCCGCCTTCGAGGGTGGCGCGACGGAGCAACAGGGATTCCCGCGTCGCCGGACATTCTCGAAGCTCGATCATGCGGTGTCAAGATCGCTTGGGCGGCGGCGTCCGCAACGGACTGCCCTGCGGGGGCAGGGCGACTCCAACGTGCCCGCACTCCATCAGTTATCGGCCGTCCTCGCGTTCCTCGCCAACCTCACTTGCGGCGGAATCCTGGCGCCGATATCGACAATACGTCAGTTTCGGCCCGTCGGATCGCGCAGAGACGCGAATTTGCCGCAGCGCGGCAGCTGGTTCGGGCATGTGGCCGGGACCCGCGCGCGGACCGAATGGTGCGCCGGATCGCGGCGGAGCAGAGAACGCCCCGGACGGGGCTTGCGGGCAGATGAGCTTACGGAGCGGAAGCCGGCTATCGGCGCCGACCGGCGGCGCGGCGCAGCGCCAGCAGCCCGCCCGCGGCCAGCAGCATGAGCGAGGTCGGCTCGGGGATGAGCGCGCCGCGCAGCGTCAGGTTGTCGAACTTCGTGTCCTGGCCGCTGTAGCTCGAGTCGGCCGTCAGCCGGAGAGTCACGGTGGCGTTGTCGTCCGCCTCCGGCGGCAGGAGAGCGCCGAGCAGATAGGGGTCGTCCGTGCCGAGTTGACGACCCACCTCGACGAATCCGTTTCCGGCGTCGACCTCGACGGTCACCATGTCGTCGAGACCGTTGTACCCGTCGTTGAGCCCCTCGAGGTTGACCAGAATGTTGGTGTACCCGGTCAGGTCGAACGTCTTCGTGATCGAGCTGGCCGGATCGCCCCCCAGCAGCGCCTGCTCGCCGTTGCTCTCGACACTGCCGCTCTCGGTCCATCCGTTGGCGGCGGGATCGACGTCGAACGGATCCGTCTCGATGATCTCCGGGGCCTCGAAGATCATCAGGCGGTCCAGCAGAAGGTCTTCGTCCTCGAAGTTGTGATTCCACGTCACGCGAATCGGCAGGCCGGCGTTGCCTTCCGCCGCTGCAGGCAGCGCAGTGAAATCCGCGTTCTCGAGGTTCGCTCCGCCGGCGTTGGCGGAGGTAACGGCCTCGAAGGCGCCGTCGTTGTCGGAGTCGATGAGAAAGGTCAGCGTGTCGTTGGACTCGGCGCTGTCCGTGGCGGTTGCCTTGAATCCGACGAACAGACCGGTGGTTCCGACCGTGCTGATGCTCCGCGTGATCGCCTGTGTCGAGCCGCCGGGCCCGGAGAAGACCGCGTTGTTGCCGTCCGACGTGATGTCGCCGCCGGCGGGGTCCTCGGTCCAGCCTGCCGAGGCCGGGTCCGCGGTGAAACCCTCGTCGAGCAGCAGGCCGGCAACCGCGGGCGAAACGACCATCGCCACGGCGACTCCGCAGATCAGAAGCTTCAGTTTGAACATCTCCTCATTCCTCCGAATCAGGCTTGTCTCGGTTCGACGGGCAGCGGGCGGGTGGCTTTCTGTCCCGCCTCTCGCTTGTTCTGCCGCACCCGCGACGCCGGCTCAGCGGCGGCCCGTGTGCACCGCCGGGTCGGCCGCCTGGCAACTAACCCAAGTTCGCCAGTTATCGTCGTAAGTCCTTTGTTTGCGTTCCAAACGGG
>CAZADC010000051.1:0-14199 GCA_964483755.1 uncultured Planctomycetaceae bacterium
GTAACTCGTCGCGCCGTTGTCGCCGACGAGGGTCGCGTCGCCGGGCGCAGCGTCCTGCGGCGTCACCGCCTGGCCGAGCGGCTGCTGCACGACGTACTGGGCGTACGGACCGAGCAGATTGACGACGACGCGTGCCGCTTCGAGCACGTGCTCCAGGACGGGCTCGACGACCGGGTGTGCGTGCTGCTCGGGCATCCGCGCCAGTGCCCTCACGGACGCCCGATCCCGGAGGGCGAATGCTGCCGTATCGCGCGCCAGGACCACATCCAGGAGGTCACGACGTTGACGGAGGGCCGTCCCGACGACGAGGGATTCGTCGCCTACCTCGCCACCCGCGACAGCCGGGACGTGCAGAAGCTGATGGCCATGGGGATCCTCCCGGGGGCCCGCATCCGCCTGATCCGCCGGTTTCCCTCGTACGTCTTCCAGGTCGGATACAGCCAGTTCACGGTCGACCAGGAACTCGCCGAGCGGATATGCGTCCATTGGAGCGTGCGGCGCGGACGCGGCAAGGGTTGGCGCCGGCGGCGTGGTCGTGGTGGATGACGTCGAACCGGGCGATTTGCGCCGGTTGGACCGGCCTCCACCGACGGCCCGATCGTGCCGATAATGCCACCGGCGGCGCTTTTGGATTTACTCACGATCCCGCTGGGTGATAGAATCCAGGCATCCTATCGCCTGATCATCCGTTATACCCGAAAACCGAGCGCAGATGGCGAGCACCCCCCGGACATTGGAGGTGCCCGGTTACCAGGTCATGGAATTCCTGGGCAGCGGGGCCCGTAGCACCATTTGGCGACTGCGAGACCGCCAGAGCGGTTCGTCGTATGCGCTCAAGCGGGTCATCAAGCGCGGGGCCAAGGACGCGAAGTTCCTGGAGCAGGCCATCAACGAGTACGAGGTCGGGCGCGATCTCGACCACGACTGCATCCGCCGGATCTACAAGCTCCGCCGCGTGAAGAAATGGCTGTCGCTTCGCGAGATTCACCTGCTGATGGAGTATTGCGAGGGACATACCATCCAGCAGCGCCGCCCGGAGGACGTCCGCGAGGCGGTCCGCGTGTTCATCCAGGTCGCCAAGGCGCTGGCCTACATGAACGCGCGGGGCTACGTACACGCCGACATGAAGCCCAACAACATCATGGTCGCCGACGGCGAGATCGTGAAGATCATCGACCTCGGGCAGAGCTGCCCGCTCGGGGCCGTCAAGCAGCGCATCCAGGGCACGCCGGACTTCATCGCGCCCGAGCAGGTCCGCCGCGACCCGCTCGATGCGCGGACCGACGTGTTCAACCTCGGCGCCGCGCTCTACTGGACCGTCACCGGGCAGGCGATTCCCACCGTCCTGCCCCGAAAGGGCGGCGTGACGCTGGTCAGCGAGATGGCCGTCAGGCCGCCCGAGCAGATCAACGAGCAGGTCACACCCGCCCTGAGCAAGCTGATCCGGGACTGCATCGAGGTGTCCCCTTCGCGCCGCCCGGGCTCCGTCAAGGAAGTGCACGGGCGACTGAACCTCATCGCCGCCGCCATGGAGAACAACCGCCGATAGGTCGTCCGACGGCAGGGCGCGGATGTCCGGACCGGAGCAAAGGAGACGCCGTTGGCCAGCCCCGCCGCTGACATCTTCCGCCAGGCCGCCGACGCCAACCGCCGGGATCCGCGGCGCCGCGGCAACGTGGTGCACCTGGAAAGCGGCCGCGAGGTGATCGTCGCCGGCGACGTCCACGGACACCGCGCGAACCTGGCCAAGGTCATCTCCGGCGCGGCGCTGGGCGACCACCCCGATCGGCGGCTCGTCCTGCAGGAGATCGTCCACGGTCCGGTCGACCCCCGCAGCGGGCACGACCGCAGCATCGACCTGCTGCTCCGTGCGGCCCGTCTCAAGCTCTCGCACCCCGGGCAGGTTCTGTTCGTACTGGCCAACCACGACCTCGCCCAGGTGACCGGCAACGAGATCACCAAGGACGGCGCCGGCGTGTGCCGGGGCTTCGCCGACGGTGTTCGCTATGCCTTCGGCGACGACGCCGATGAGGTGCTCGGCGCGGTCGACGAATTCCTGCTGTCGGCCCCGCTGGCGATCCGGAGCCCCAACGGTGTGCTGATTTCCCACACGCTCCCCTCGCCCGGGCGCGAATGCGATCTGCCGCCCGGCGAGTACGCCGACGCCGATCTCCGCCGCGGCGGGCCGGTGTACGAGTGGACGTGGGGACGCCGCCACACGCCGGAGTTCGTCGAACAGTTCGCCGAACGGATGGGGGTCGAGCTCTTCGTCCTCGGGCACGTGCATCTTGACGGAGGGTATGAGCTCATCGACGGCCGGGCCGTCATCCTCAACTGCGACAACCCGCGCGCCGCCATCTTCCGGTTCACGACCGACGAGCCGATGCCCCCGGCGTCAATCGAATCGCACCTTGCGCCGGTGGCGTCGCTGACCGCCGCGGGCTGAGAGCGGCGCCGAGGGAACCCATGATCGAACTGACGGGAAAGCAGCGACGCTACCTTCGCGGGCTCGGGCAGCACCTTCGCCCGGCCGTCATCATCGGCAAGGCGGGTCTGTCCGACGCCGCCGTCGAGCAGGTTTCCGGCATGCTGGATGAGCACGAGCTCGTGAAGGTCCGCCTTCCCGCCGGTCCGGGCAAGGTTCGCAAGGAAACGGCCCGCGCGCTGGCCGAGTCGGTCGACGCCGCCTGCGTGGGCGTCGTCGGGCGGATGACGGTGCTCTACCGCCGGTCGCCCGATCGCCCGGAAGCGGACCGCATCGACCTGCCGGACGTCTGAGTGCAAGCAGGGCGGGCGGCATGTCGGAAGGGAGCGCGGCTGAGCTCACCCGGCGGAAGCGGGCTACGGGATCGGACCGAGCAGAGCTTCGACGCCCGAGGCGATGTCCTCACTCCGCATGAGCGTCTCGCCGACGAGGATCGCGCTGACGTGCGCGCGGGCGAGCCGCTCGACGTCCTCCCGCGTCCGGATGCCCGATTCGCTGACGACCGGGGCGTGCTCCAGGGCGGTCTCGGCCAGGCGGAGCGTCGTGCGGACGTCCACGTGGAACGTCGCCAGGTCCCGGTTGTTGATGCCCAGCAGCCCGTAGGCCGGGTGGGGGAAGCCCACCATCGAGCGGACCAGCAACAGCTCGTCCATTCCGTGGACCTCGACGAGACTCGTCATGCGCAGCTCGGTCGCGAGGATCATCAGGTCGGTCAGCGCCCCGGGCGTCAGCGCGGCCGCGATGAGCAGGATGGCGTCCGCCCCGGCCGCCCGCGCTTCGTACACCTGCAGCGGGTCGATGATGAAGTCCTTGCGAAGGATCGGCAGATCGACGGTCCGACGGATGTCGCGAAGGAAATCGAGGCTTCCCTGGAAGTACTTCTCGTCGGTCAGGACGCTCAGCGCGTCGGCGCCGGCGTCCCGGTAGGCGCGGGCGATCGCGACGGGGTCGAAGTTCTCCCGGATGACGCCCGCGGACGGCGAGGCCTTCTTGACCTCCGCGATCAGGTTCACCGCCCGGCGGGGCTTCTTGCTGACGGCCGAGAAAAAGTTCCGCGGTCGCGGGGCGGCGAGCGCCTCGGCTTTCAGAGCGTCGGGGTCGGTCCGCTCGCGCAGCGCGGCCACCTCTTTTCGCTTGGTTTCCAGAATGCGGTCTAATATAGTCTCGCCCATGGTCTCGGTCCGCGGTCGCCACGGCCGCGGATTTTTGCTGGAAAGACGGCCCGGAACTCTCGATGAGCCGCACGACCTTCAGGACCGTCTCTTAATCGGAAGTTCGGGATGATGTCAAACGCTTTGCCTTCCGCCTGCACGACGCCGCTCGCCCGCGCAGCGCTTGCCCAGGCGCCGTCGACCACGATGCCCGTCGAACCGGAGACGGCGGATGAGGTCCTGTTGGGTCTGGCGGCCGTCGGGTTGTGCGTGCTGGTTGTGTGGATCGTCCGGCGGATCGCACGGCGGGACAAGTTGAGTCTCCGCGATACTCCCGGACGGCACAATCGCCTGAGCATCCTTCACGTGCTGGGGATTCTGCTGGTGTGGTTCGTCGCGCAGGTGATCGTCCTTGAGACGCTGGCGGGCGTCTGGGGCCCCGACTCGCCGAAGCTCCTGACGCTCGTGGGCGTCGCGGGCGGCGTAGTGTTCATCATGGTGTCGCTGGCGGCTGCTGCACGGACGTTCCGGCTGGGCGTCGTTCGCGGCATGGGGCTGAGCCTGCGGCACTGGCTCTATGACACGGCCCGCGGCGTCGCGGGGTACTTGGCCGCGCTGCCGGTGTGCCTCGGGCTCCTCCTGCTCAGCGAGCTGTTCCTGCCGGCCCGTGAGCACGCGATGATCGCCGCCCTGCGCGATCTTCCCGCCGGGTGGCAGGCCGTCATCCTGATCGTCACGATCGTTCTCGCGCCGCTCGGGGAGGAGCTGTTCTTCCGCGGCATCGTCCAGTCGTACGTTCGATCGCGCCTCGGGCATCCCTGGGCGGCGGTGCTGATCACGTCGGTGTTCTTCTCGCTGGTCCACGCGCCGTATTGGAATACGATCCCGGCCCTGTTCGCGCTGTCGGTGTTCATCGGCTACAACTACGAACGCAGCGGACGGCTCGTCGCCCCGATCGTGACCCACGCCCTGTTCAACGGCGTGATGATGCTCACCGTGCTGCTGTCGCCTCAGGCCGGTTGAAGGCGACGCCGCTTCCGGGGGGATCCGGCTGCCCGGCGTGAAAGTCAGTCGTGTGCGCCGTCCTTACCCGCGTCCCCGCGGGCTTCCTCTTCGCTCGGCGGCAACGACTCCTGTTCGCACGCCTCGTTCGTGCGTCCGAGCGTGAGCGGCTCCTTGAACGTGAGCGTGCGGCAGGGGAAGAGGATGTCGATCCCGGCGGCGTCCAGGGCCTTTCAGCGCGCACGCGGAGGGATGGATTCGTGTCGAGGCGGTGAAGCAGGCGTCCGGCGGCCTTGCGGAATGCGGCGGCGATGATCCACGTGGCGAAGATGACAACCAGCCCGTCGGCGAGGTGCGGGAGGTGCCCGATGAATCCCTTCCAGATGCTCACGAGCGAGTCGGTCAGTGGCCCCAGCGGGTGCGCGGGGCGTGTTGTGGCTTCGGCTGCAAGAATCGGGATCATGGACGGCTTTCCGTTCGTGCGCTGCGGCAAACGATCACGTTCAACCCAAGTGTAGGGGCGATCCTCCCGTCCACGCGCAGTCAGGGCGCTGCGGGGCGCGCATGTGTGGGGATCGTCTCACTCACAAAATCGGAATTGTTGTCTTGACACCGAATGACAGTGGAATATACTTCCATGTGGTCGGGGCGCAAGGGGCGCCCGGAATGCACACTCGGTTCGGGTCGGGAGGTTCAAACGATGCGCGCTACGAATCGTCTTTCGCTTGCGGTTCTCCTTGTTGCTGCGCCGGTCTGCCTGCGGGCCGGAAGTGCGGCGGGGGACGTGATCCATACGCTCTCGCCCGCGCTGGACGTCAGCGTCACCGTAGACGACCAGGTGCAGGAGAACTCGAATCTCGAAGTTGGGCGCAAGGGACACCTGGCCGCGCCGAAGCGGGGCTTCCTCTGCTTTGATCTGCCCGCCGGAAGCCATGAAGTGACCCGTGCGACGTTGCGGCTGTATCTGGAGGATACCGAGCAGTTCGGCTGGGCGGAGGCGCACCTCGTCGCAGCACCATGGGATTGCGAGAGTGTGCTCTACAACCAGCCGGTTTCGGGTCTGGTCGTGCGGTTTGCCGAAACCGGCGGGGCGCCGGCGTATTCGTGGCCGGGGCTCGGATGGTACGAGATTGACGTCACGCAGGCGGTGCAGGGGTGGATTGAGAATCCCGCCTCCAACCACGGGTTCCGCCTGATCGGCGACGAGGGGGCAACATATACTTCGCGCGTCTTCTCCGCCCTGGGCAGCGCCAGGCCGCCGGAACTGGTGATCGAGGTCGCGCCCGAGCCGTCCGCGCTTGTGTTGATGGTCGTGGGTGCGGCCGCAGCGGGTCGAAGACGCCCGGATTGCCGCAGGCGCACTCCCTGACGCGCATGAGAATCGGGCGGCCGGCGGAGCGACACCGGCCGCCCGATCGATTCCACAGAGGGGTGCGACTACGCCGTCTGCTTCGACGCGACGGTGTACTTGCCGCGCGACACGCGGGTGAACTTCGTCTCGTCGCGAAGGGTGCTGGCGACGAATCCGTAGAAGTCCTTGCTGTCGCTCTTGTACCCCGCGTCCTGCACGGCCGCGGCGATCTCCTTGATCCGCATCGGCTCGTCGGACTTGGCGAGAACGTCATGAATCATGTCGGCGAGGGTCTTCCCGCCCTTGCCCTTGGCGCGTCCGCCGCCGCGCCCCGACTTCTTGGCGGATTTCTTGACGCTCTTGCGACGGGTTTTCTTCGCAGCCGTCTTCTTGCCCTTGCTCTTGGTCGCCGTGCGCTTCGCCGGCGCCGGTCCGGACTCCCCGCCGAGCTTTGCGATCTCGTCGTCGACGTCGGCGATCTGCTTGAGCAGCTTCGCGCGTTTGTCCTGGAGCTTGCCGAGCTTCCGTTCCTTCTCGGCGAGTTCCTTCCTCAGTTGCTGGATCGTCTTTGCCATTTCTGTCTCCTGGTCGAGCGTCCGACCACATCGGGAAAGTAGGGGTGGAACACAAACTGCGGAATGTTGTGACAATTATTGGGCTCGGCAAATCGCATTGCAAACCATATTTCCGGAAATCTTACGATAACACCATATTGCTCGCACGGGGCGGGAGGCCCGCAGCGCGTCGCGTGAGGGCGACGCCTCGTTGCGTGCGTCGTGAGCAAGGCGCCCGCCGTTCGGGGGGATTCGCCCTGACGAGGCCGCGGGCGACTGGGCCGTCGGCGGGTGCGAAGCGACGCAGCGTCGCGGCGCAGTCGACCCGCTTCGGCGGCAGGAGCGTCCCGCGCCGGCGGGTCGGTCGGCCCACATCGGCGGATGGCAGAGCTGATCGCCCGTTGAGAAGCGGCGGCGCGTTTCGTAGAATGCAGGGCAGGCGGCTCAAAGAAGCCGCCGTTTTCAGTCGATAGAAGTCTGGAACATGACCATGCCGAGCCGAATCCGAAGCGACCGCTCGTCGATCGCTTTCGTAGCGGATTACGTGCCGCGCCGCTGCGGGATCGCGACATTCACGGCCGACCTGTGCGAAGCCGTCGCCCTTCAGGCCGAGGGGAAGTACGACGTCTTTACGGCGGCGATGAACGACACGCCCGAGGGGTATCCGTACCCCGACCGGGTACGGTTCGAGATTCGCGAGAGCGTGCTGGCCGACTACCGCCTTGCGGCGGAGTTCCTCAACATCCAGCAGGTGTCGGCCGTGTGTCTTCAGCACGAGTACGGCATCTACGGGGGAACCTGCGGCTCGCACGTGCTGGCGATGCTGCGCCGCATCCGCCGCCCGATCGTCACGACGCTGCACACCGTGCTCAAGGAGCCCGACGACCAGCAGCGGCTGGTCCTCCAGGAGGTGTGCCGCCTGGCCGACCGGGTGGTGGTGATGAGCGATCTCGCCCACGGGATGCTTTCGGACATCTACGACGTCGACCCGCCGAAGATCGTGACGATCCCGCACGGGATTCCGGACGTGCCCTTCGTGGACCCGAACTTCTACAAGGACAAGTTCGGGGCCGAGGGCAAGAAGGTCCTGCTGACGTTCGGGCTGCTCTCGCCGGGCAAGGGCATCGAGATGGCGATCAAGGCGCTGCCGGGCGTCGTCAAGAAGCACCCGGACGTGCTGTACATCGTGCTCGGTGCGACCCACCCGCACGTGAAGCGGGAAAGCGGGGAGGAATACCGCAACAGCCTCTACCGGCTGGTCAACGAGCTGGGGCTCAACGACAACGTCATGTTCCAGAACCGGTTTGTCGAGATGGACGAGCTGGTGGAGTTCCTCGGGGCGGCGGACCTGTACATCTCGCCGTACCCCAACCGCGCGCAGATCACCTCCGGAACGCTCGCCTACGCCATGGGCGCCGGCAAGGCGGTCATCTCGACGCCGTACTGGTACGCCGAGGAGATGCTCGCCGAGGGGCGCGGGCGCTTCACGCCGATCGGCGACAGTGAAGCGCTGGCTGAGAACATCAACGACCTGCTGGACAACGAGGTCGAGCGCCACGCGATGCGGAAGCGCTGCTACACCTTCTGTCGCAAGATGGTGTGGAAGCGCGTCGCCCAGGACTACCTCGACCTGTTCACGGAGGCGAGCGAAGCATGGGTGGAGAAGCGCCAGACCCGGGTTCCCGTGCCGGCCGCCCCGTCCCGTGCGCCGCTGAAACAGGACGAGCTGCCGGAGGTGGACCTTCGCCACCTTCGGACGCTCACGGACGACACGGGCATCCTGCAGCACTGCGTTTTCGCCACGCCGGATCGCCGGTTCGGGTACTCCACCGAGGACAATGCCCGCGCGCTGATCACGACCGTCCTGCACTGGGACCAGACCCACGACGACGCCGTTCTGGCGATGATGAACACGTTCCTCGCATTCCTCGCCGACGCCCTGGACGAGGACACCGGACGCTTCCGCGGGTTGATGAACTACGATCGCACCTGGTCGGGCGCCCCGGCCGGCGAGGACGCCCACGCCCATGCGCTGTGGGGGCTGGGGATGGGCGCGGCGCTGTGCCCGCACGAGTCGATGATCGGCCTGGCGACGCGCCTGTTCACCGTCGCGCTGCCCGCGGTTGAGGGCTTCAGCTCCCCGCGGGCCTGGGCGCATGCCATCGTGGGCATCCACGCCTACCTGCGGCGTTTCGGCGGCGACAGCGACGCCAGGCGCTGCCGCCAGATGCTCGCCGAGCGACTGATGTCGCACTTCACCGGGAACATGGCCCACGACTGGCCGTGGTGCGAGGAGGCGGTGACCTACTCGAACGCCAAGCTCTGCCACGCGCTGCTGATGAGCGGCAAGTGGATGCAGCGGGGCGACATGATCGACGTCGGCAAGCGGGCGCTGGAATGGCTGCTGAGAATCCAGACCAACGACGACGGCATGCTGTCGCTGGTCGGCACGGAGGGATGGTACGTCCGCGGGGGCGATCGGGCCGCCTTCGACCAGCAGCCGATGGAGGCCCACGGGCTCGTCGACGCGTGCATTGAGGCCTACCACGTCACGCGGGAGTCGAAATGGGTCGCCGAGGCGCACAGGGCGTTCGACTGGTTCCTCGGCGACAACGACCTCCGCACGCCGCTGCACGATTTCACCACCGGGGGATGCCGCGATGCCCTGCACGTCGATCGCGTCAACGAGAACCAGGGCGCCGAGAGCACGCTCGCGTGGCTGATGAGCGTGCTGCTGATGCACGATCTCCAGATTGAGCAGACGCTCGGGGAGTCCGGCAAGGGCGTCGCGCCCGACGAACGCCCGGTGCGACGCGCGATCAAGCCGAGCGGGCCCGTGACCACAGCCAAGGTAGAGGACGATGCCGAAACCGATCGTAATGATTAGCAGCTATCCGCCCCGCCTGTGCGGGATCGGAACCTTTTGCGAAGAGGCCCGCGAGTTCGTGCAGAAGCACAACCCGGACCGCGAGGTGCTCGTCATCAGCCACACCGACGGCGCCGGCGACGGGGTTTTTCCGCTGATCGACATCAGCAAGGATAACTGGTGGCAGCCGGTCGTGGACAAGGTCCGCGAACTCGACCCGCATGCGGTCCACCTCGAGCACGAGTACGGGCTGTACGAGTACGTGGACGAGCGGGGTCAGGGCGACGGGAACGAGGGATTCCTCGACCTGCTCGAGGCGCTGGAGTCGTATCCGACCGTCGTCGAGCCCCATACCATCCACGGACGGCTGACCGATTTCGAGGCGGATTTCGTCTTCAAGATGTGCCGTCGCGCGGACGTGGTCCTCTTCAAGTGTCACTATCAGAAGTGGCGCCTGGACTGGAACTTCGCCGGCCGCGGCTGGCCTACGCCGCTGAACATCATGGTCGTCCCGCACGGCGCTCGCCCGGACCGGCGGTTCAGCCTCGCTGAGGTCGTCGAGCTGCGCAAGGAACTCGGGCTCGACAAGGTTCCGCATCTCTCCGACCATCTTGTCGGGCTCATCGGGTGGATTCAATCCAACAAGCGGTGGGACATCCTCACCAGCATGTGGGAGGAGATCGCCGACGAGATCGAGCAGCGGACCGGCGTGGAATGGGACCTCCTGGCGGCCGGGACGTGGCGGGACCCGAATCACAAGGCCGACTACGACAGGTACAAGTCGCAGGTCGAGCTGCTCGAGACCAAGGGCCTGGCGCACTATTACGAGTTCGTCCCCCGCGGCGACGTGTACTACAAGATGATGGCCGTGTGCGACTTCATCGTCCTCCCGAGCACGGACGAGACGCAGTCGGGCACGCTCGCGAGGATCATCGCTCTGAACAAGCCGTACGTGACCACCGCGCCGATGGAGGGGCTCACCGCCCAGACGCTCGAGAACGGCGGCGGGGCGCTGTTCACCACGCGCGACATGCTCAAGCGGCACGTCATCGAGCTCGCCTGCAACGAGCACGCCCGGATGCGCATGGGCGAGAACCTCAAAGAGTATCTCGACAACATCGTGTCGTGGGACGTGGTTGCCGAGCAGTACAACGAGGCCTATCAGCTCGCCGGCGAGTCCGTCAAGAGCGGCAAGCCCGTCACGCTGCCGCTCGAGTTCTGAGAGAGATCCGCGACCACGGCGTGCGGCGGGGCTCCTTTAAGGCTCGCTCGGGTCCGGCAGGTCGCGCAGGGCGCGCGGTGGCGGGTCCGTGCAAGCGGGCTGTTTCGTCTGCACGCGGGAGCGTCTCGCCGTCGGCGGAGATTGCACGTTGCGGCTGCCGCGCGTCGAATTCCGCGCGCAGATCGAACAAGGATCTGCGCGCCCTACCGGCCACTGCCCACGGGGCGCCGCGCTCCCGACCGGCGGATCCTCGCGGCGCCCTTGGAAGGACACCGCGCCGCACTTGCGGCCGGAAGAGGGGCGGCTCAGAACTGGCGGAGGAAACGGACGTCGCTTTCGAACAGGAGGCGGATGTCCGGGATCTTGTGACGCTGCATGACCATTCGCTCGATACCGAGCCCGAAGGCGTAGCCGGTATAGCGCTCGCTGTCGTACCCGACGGCCTCCAGCACGTGCGGGTCGACCATGCCGCACCCGCCGAGCTCGATCCACCCGGCGCCCTTGCACATCGGGCATCCGGGCTCGCCGTCGCCGCAGGCGGGGCAGGACATGTCCACCTCGGCCGACGGCTCGGTGAAGGGGAAGAAGCTCGGGCGGAACCGCGTCGCCACCTCGTGCCCGAAATACGCCTTGCAGAACAGGTCAAGGGCGGTCTTCAGGTGGACCATCGTCACGCCCTCGTCCACGTAGAGCCCTTCGAGCTGGTGGAACATGAAGCTGTGCGTCGCGTCGACGGTGTCCGGACGGTAGACGCGCCCCGGCGCGACGATCCGCACCGGCGGGTCCTGCGATTCCATCACGCGGATCTGCACGGTCGACGTCTGCGAGCGGAGCATCGTCTGGTCGTCGATGTAGAAGTTGTCCAGCGGATCGCGGGCCGGGTGAGCGGCCGGGATGTTCAGCGCCTCGAAGTTGTGCCGGTCGTCCTCGACCTCCGGGCCGTAGGCGATGACGAAGCCCATCCGGCCCCAGATATCGCACAGCTCGTTGATGGTCTGCGTGAGCACGTGCGCGTGTCCGATCCGCGGACTCTCGCCGGGCAGCGTGATGTCGGGGCTCGGGCCGGAGCGGCGCGCGGTCCTGCCCTTGCCAAGGGCGGCGACGGCCTGATCATAGGCGGCCTGGAGGGCGTTTTTCAGTTCGTTGCCCGCCTTGCCGACGGCGGGCTTCTGCTCGCGCGGGACCTCCTTGAGACGCTGCATTACCTGCTTGACAGCGCCCTTGCTGGCGAGGTAGCGGATCCGCCAGGCCTCGAGCTCGTCGGCGGAGGAGGCGTCCTCCAGCGCCGCCGTCGCCTCGTCCCTGATCGCCTGAATGTCATCCAGCAGCGACATGTGCGGCTCCCGTGTCGTTTGCGCCGACTCGCCGCGGTGCGCAACGGCGGTCGACGCAGGTTGCACGCCAACACAACAGCCCACAGACGCATCGCCTGCGGGCTGAGATGCTCGAATGGGTCTGCTTCGTCGTCAGCTCGCCACGGCGCTCATCGCCTTCTCGACGACGGCGTCGAACGCGGCCGGGTCGGCGACGGCGATCTCGCTGAGCATCTTGCGGTTGAGCGTGATGCCCGCCTCGTCGAGGGCGTACTTGAGCTCGCTGTAGCGGACGCCGCGCTGGCGGCACGCGGCGGAGATGCGGGTGATCCACAGCTTCCGCATGTCCCGCTTGCGGCGGCGGCGGTCCCGCGTGGCGTTGACGCCTGCGCGGTAGACCGACTGAATCGCCAGGCGATAGCGGCGGCTCCGCGCGCCGTACTGCCCTTTCGCCTGCTTGAGGACCTTCTTGTGCTTCTTGCGCCGTGCGGCGCCCTTGCGTACGCGTGCCATGAGTCGGTTCCTTTCCGTCTCGTCCGGCGGACCGTCTTTCGACGCGTTCCGGTCCGTTCCCGCTGGAACGGCCGCCCCAGGGGGCTCCCGCCAGGACCTGTTGTCCGTCCTACTTCAGCCCGAGAAGGCGTTCGGCATGCAGCTCGAATCCCTCGGGAACCTTCGTAACCTTGCGAAGGCGCCGGATGCGCTTCTGGTTCTTGCGCGACTTCAGGTGTCCCGAGCCGGCGCGATGGCGCAGCAGCTTGCCCCGGCTGGTCACCTTCACGCGCTTCAGCACCGATTTCTTCGTCTTCTGCTTCGGCATATGCGATTCACCTCGCTGACGGCGTCGATTGTCTGTCACGCCCGATCAAGCCGACAGGGAGCAACTCCTGCCGGCGAGGACGCAAAGGCCGGGCATTGTACCATCCGCCCGGCGCAAGTAAACCCCGTAGAACTGAAAAAGTCGGTCGGTCCGGTTTTGCCGCAGGAGCGACGCCCCGCTGCGTCGTCCTGATGCGCGGACGGCTGGCATTTTCTTGCAGGACGCAGGTGGAGCTCCTATAAATCTGTGTTTTCCGCAGAACTCGCGAAGACGTCGGGCGTATAGGCAGCATGCGGCAGTGGTGTGTTGCGCTTCGGGCGGCCCTCTGCGCCGCCGCAAGCCCCTTTCGGAGCGACGTATGGCTCACGATATCGTGAAGCACTCGGTGGAGGCCGAAACCGGCCGCGCCAGCACGCTGATCATCGGCATTCTCGTCGGGGGCGTGCTGGTGGTGAACTCCTACATCGCGGACATCATCTTCGCCGACCAGGTCCGCGGAGGACGGAACTTCTACAGCGATTCGCTCGCGCTGCTCGGCGCGCTGCTGCTGGGCGTCCCGATCATCATCCACGCCGCGAAGCAGCTCGTCGAAGGGCACATGCACATGGACGAGCTGGTCGCGCTGGCGGTGATCGCGGCGATCACGGCGATTGACTACAAGGCGGCCGGCGCGGTGGCGTTCTTCCTGCTGCTGGCGAACCTCGTGGAGACCCGCACCGCGCTGGGCGCGCGGGCGAGCCTGGAGCACCTCGTCCGCCTGTCGCCGAAGAAGGCCCACCGCCTGGCCGAGGACGGAACCGAGCAGCTCGTGGACCCGCGGGAGCTTGCGGCGGGCGACGTCGTGCGCGTCCGCCCCGGCGACAACGTCCCCGCGGACGGCGAGGTGATCTCCGGGCAGTCCTCCATCAATCAGGCGAACATCACCGGCGAGTCGATTCCCGTGGACAAGACCGTCGGCGACGAGGTGTTCAGCGGGACGAACAACCTCGCCGGCGCGATCGACGTCAAGGTCACCCGCGCCGGGGCCGACACCACCCTCGGGCGCGTCCAGAAGCTCATCCTCCAGGCGGAGGGCTCGCGGATCCCGATCATGCGCCTGATCGACCGCTACGCCGCCTACTACACGCCCACCGTGCTGATGATCGCCGGGATCGTGCTGTTCTTCACGCGGGACATGTCCCGCGCCGTGACGATCCTCGTGGTCGCCTGTCCGTGCGCGCTGATCCTCGCCGTGCCGACCGCGATGGTCGCGGCGCTGTCGTGCGCCGCCCGGCTGGGCATCCTCATCAAGAACGTCTCCAATCTCGAGCAGGCCAAGAACCTCACCGCGTTCGTGTTCGACAAGACGGGCACGCTGACCACCGGCGAGCTGTCGGTCACGCGCATCCGCCCCGGACCGGACGTCGACCCCGCCGAGCTGCTCAAGACGGCCGCG
>CAZADC010000052.1:0-14186 GCA_964483755.1 uncultured Planctomycetaceae bacterium
GAACGGCCGGCCGGTCGGCACGAGCACAACCTGCGACGAAACCGGCCGGATCGTCCGGACCACCGGGTATGCCGACGGCGCGCGGGACGGCGAGATGATCGACTACTATCCCCGCAAGCCCAGGCGCATCGCCCCGTTCGAAAACGGGCAGGTGAACGGGGTCGTCCGCGAGTTCTACGAGAGCGGCAAGCTCAGGAGTGAGACGCCCTTCCGCCGCGACGAGCTGCACGGCGCCGAGAAGCACTACGACGAGAACGGCGAAGTCACCCGTACCCGCTACTGGCTGGAGGGCGACATGGTCCCCGAGGGGGAGTTCAGGCAGAAGTACCGCCCGGAGGCTCCGAACGGGAAAGGCACGTAACGCGGCTCAGGCCCCCTTTGCACGCACGCCTGCCTGGCCCGCCCCCCTGCCACAAAGCCCCCGCCAGGCCGCGAGCAGATGCTCCCTCAAGGCCGAGATGGTGCGTTCCTGCGGCTCCACAAGCTCAGAACCGTCGGACGGCGACCAGGCGCGCCTCGCCCGGGCCGAGTTTCGGGAGCGAAAGCGTCTCGGCGTAGTAATCGAGCGTCGCCTGTCCGCCGCCGAAGGTCCGCACGCGGACGAACTGCTGCCACGGCAGCTCAGGACGCAGGTTCAGGACGTCCAGGTCCACCGGGACCGTCGCATCGACAGGCTTGTCGTCCGTGTTCCGCACGGCCAGCAGGACGCGATCGTCCGTCCGCCACATCGCGGCGATCTCCACGCCCTCGCCTCCCGCCGATACGCCGGCGATCTGCCCGCCGGTCAGCCGGCGCGGCGTCTCCACGTCCGCCAGGCCGTAATCGAGCAGGGCGGCGAGCACGGCCGATCGTTTCTCCTCGGCCACGAAGGGCTCGACCTGCGACCGCAGCGCCTTCGTTGCGTCGGCATTCTCGACGCGGATGCCGAAGTATCGCCCGGTGTGCGGGCGCAGCTTGCTGACGACGACGCGCCCCGCGGCCGCGTCCATCGTCGGGGCGGGGTCCTCGATCTCCTGTCCGCGTCGCCCGGCCGGGAGGGGACGCAGGACGGGGGCGTTCTTGTCGCCGACGGGCAGGCCGAGCTTGGCGAAATCGACGCTGAGCGCGGGATCTTTGACCCGCTCGCCGTCATGGTTGAACGCCAGCACCAGCACGCGCGACGGCAGCTTCCAGTACGAGACGAGCACGTCGGCGTCGTCGCAGGTAATCGCCTCGTTGCGCCAGAACGGCACGTACTTCAGATTCGCGTCGTTGAGCCCCCATTCGAGGATCGCCGTCGGCGGATAGCGGCGGTCCTGGCCGGTCCAGGTGTCGTAGAGGCGCTGGTAGTCGAAGAATCCGCGGAACAGCTCCGCCATTCGGTCCTTGTCCGAGACGTGGAACAGGCTCATCCAGCTGATCTGCACGCCCCAGTTTCCGGAGACGCTCATCGCCCGCATCCGGTCGATCGAGTAGTGGTCGACCCAGTCGGCTTCGGTCGTGTCCTTGATCTCCGCCCACTCCCCGTCGAGGATCGCGTCGACCCACGGCACGGCCACCAGGGGGTAGGAGTTGGTGGAGTGGGTCACCAGTCCGCCGGGCATGAGCCCGCGCTCGGCCATCAGGGAGCGCACCCGCATCATCAGCCGCCGCTGGTTGAACCCGTTGAAGGTGGGCTGGACGCGCCCGTCAGGCAGTTCGTAGGCCATGCCGTTGAGCAGCGAGGTCCAGTGCTTGGTGTAGAAGATGTCGAAGTAGATCGTCCGCAGCCCGCCCTCGCGCGTGGCCCGCTCGATGAGATGGAGCATGAAGTCGCGCTGCACGCCGCCGTGGGTGTTGTCGCCCCATTCGGGCAGGAAGTATCGCACGGATGCGTCGGACGTCAGCGGTCCGTACCCGCTGAGCGGAACGGAGGTGTGAACATAATCACGCTGTCGCGACCAGGCGGGGTCGAACGGGCGCACGTCATGGATTCGCTTGTCGGCGTGCACCTTGTACTCGGCCCACAGCCTGCCCCACTCGTCGGGATCGCGCGACGGCGGGTTCAGCCAGTTCCAGCCGTCGATCTCCTTGCCGGTCTCGGGGTCCTTGCGGACCTTATGCTTGCCGGTGAAGGTGCCGTCCTCGCTGTGCAGCGCCATCCGCCAGCCGACGGGAAGCGGCTTGAAGGGGGTGGCGTTGTAGCTGAAGACGATCGTTCGCCGGCCGGCCAGCTCGCGCCTGTCGGCGATGACGTTGTTGCGGATGAAAACCTCCTCGCCGTCGCGGATCAGCTCGTGGGCGGGGACGTCGTCGAGCGGGAACCAGCCCGCGTCGCTGTCGGCCCACCAGAGCAGCCCGCGGCGCTCGTTACCGACCCACACCTGCGGGTAGAACGATCCGACGGCCATCATCGAGCCGCCCTTGCCCGTCTCCAGGGTGGACCACAGGCGTCCCTGCTTGTCCGGCGAGATCGTCCGGGCGGTGTGCGAGGCGAAGTTCCCGCCCGAGCCGATGCAGACGACGCACTCGGCCTGGTCGGGCGCGATCGGCCACTCCAGGCGCAGGGCGTCGACGGTCACCGGCTTGTCGCCGCGCGGCGCGCAGGTGAGGGAGATCTTGCACAGCCCGTCCTGCTCGATCCATCCCTCGGCGAGGAAGTCCAGCCCGGCGCCGGATGCCCTGCCGGTGAACTCGACGCGCCAGTCCTGCTCGGCCTCGAAGGTCGGCGCGCCGTCCAGAACGATGCGGTGCGGCTTGCCGTCGATGACGACGACGATGCGGGCCGGGCCCGCCACGCGCCGGTCCGCCGAGACGACCTCCGCGGGCATGCCCAGCGCGTTGAGCGTGTAGGTCCGACCGATCGTCGAGACGTCCGCGCCCTTGCGGGTGATGGCTGTGAACGGCGGGATGACCCGCTCGGTCTCGCCGAAATCGTTCCGCCACCAGGCGGCGAACGTGGTCGCCTCGTCGAGCTTCTCGAAGTCGGCGGTCTGCGGCCCGAGCGTCCGGTCGCCGTCGAGGTGCATCGTGGTCTCGACGGTGTACTTGGCGGGCTCGACGCGGGACAACTCGAAGAGCCGTTCGAAGTAGTAGTTCTCCGCCGTCTCGATGCGTCCGGACGCGAGGGGCTCGCCGCCGCCTTCGGGCACGATGCGGTAGGTCACCGACTTCGCGACCGACGGGTCGTCGAGATAGTAGGTGTCGGCCCGCAGCAGGACGTTGTTTCGGACGGGGTTGAACTGCACCACGAGCGGGTAGTCGGCGTCGGGCGGCGTGTAGCGGACCCACTTGTCCGGGTAGCCCGGCTTGAAGTAGCTGTAGTAGCGAAACAGCTCCCGATCGCCCTGCGTCGCGCGGTAGCGCATGCCGCACAGCCGGCCGGTCATATCCCGTCCGAATGGCTGGTTGACCTCCCAGGAGGCCGTCTTGCCGGGGGCAATGGTCAGCTTCTCGGTCTTCTTCACCAGCTCGACGGTCCTGGCGATCGGCGGCTCGCGTCCGGCGCCTGATGTCACCAGCTCGTGGAAGTCCGCGAGGAGGTCGACCGTCACCGGCTTGTCGGTGGGGTTGTGCACGCGGAACTGCACGGCCGCGACGTTGTCCATCGGCCCGGGCAGCTCGTCCATCGTCACCTGCACGGCGGGGGTGTTCTCGACGAGCGTCCCGACCGGATACCCGCTCGTGTCGAAATAGCTGGAGTTGATCGGGATCGACGCCTGCATCCACCCGGGCAGGTGGTTGAACGCCAGCAGGAACCGCCACGCATCGCCGGCGCGGTTGGGCCCGGACAGCTCGAAGTCGTCAATCGACATGACGACTTCCGCTTCCCACCAGCGTCCGCCCATCGGGGCGCTGCCGGGCGGGGTCAGGCGGGCGGCGCGGCGGAAGGTCGGCTGCCAGTTGCGGATGAGCGCCCCGACGGCGACGCGCGCCAGGTCGCCGTCGGCCATCATCGTGTTGATGAAGAACTTGAAGGACTGGTCGGCCCGTCCGGCGGGGACGTTCCTGCCCATCGGCTGGATGTTGAATTCCATGCCGGGGTCGAAAGCGTTGGCCGAGTTGGGCGTCCGCCCGGCGGCGCCGGGCTTCATCCCCGGCATGATCCACGTCCGGCAGGCGAGGTAGAGGGCGTCGGCGTCCCAGGCGAGGTAGTAGGTTGTCGGGCGCATGATCAGCAGGTTCCCGCCGGGGTTCTGCTGGGCGAGCCCGCTGACGGCGACCGCCTCCCGCCACTCCGCCGGGTCGATCGTGCCGTCAATCGTCGGCGCGGACGACATCTTCGGGATGTCGAAACGGGCAAGCCCGTCGTCGGGGAGCTTGCGGGCCTCGGCCGTCGGAGTCAGCAGCGCGACCGTCAGGGCGAAGAGGGCGATCAGTGCGGCGCGTTTCATGAGAGATGTCCTTTGGCAGGAACTCACGCTCGGTTGGGACGGGTTCCGCGGTCCGGCCCGGAAGAGGGGCGCCGGCTCGGCGTCCGTTACGGAATCATGTGCAACGCGGTGGCGGATTTCAACTGCGAGCCCCATCGCGGTTCTGCGGCGGGTCTTCATCCGCCCGAACCGATACGGCGACCGGCAGCGCATTCACCGTTCCCTGTCTCTCTTTCGGTCCGCTTGAGCCCGCTGGGCGCGGCCGCTACGATGCCCGACATGCTCTGCGTCGCGGCAGTCGACCGGGCGGCAGGACCGGGAAGCGCAGGCGGACCGTGATCAGCCGTCCTTCGTTACGTCACAGGAGGCACACGTGAACACAGGCAAGATCAGGACCACGCTGCTGGCGATGCTGACAGGAATCTCACTGATGAGCGCATGCAGCCGCATTGCGGCGGGCGATGCCGCCGACTCCCTCGCCGCCCGACTCCCCCGCCCGGCGGAATCCGCCGACGCCGACTTCCTGCCGCAGGCGCCCGGTGACGCATTCCAGACGGGCTTCGCCTCGTCGCCGGAAGCGACGGCCGACCGGGCCCCCGCCATTTCCGAATGGAACCGGACGACGCATCCCGGCGAGAGCTTCACCATGACCGGCGCACGATTCACGCTGCGGGACGGCGAGGCGGCCGGGAGCGACACGACGGTGTGGATCTGGGCGGACACCCCGACCGGCGGCGAACTGCGGCAGGCCCGGGTCTGGAGCGTGCGCGACTCGATCCTCACCGCCACGCTGCCGAAGGACATCCCCTTCGGCACATACCTGGTCTGGGTGGAGAACGAAGCGGGTATCGGTCCGCCGGCGGCCGTCAACCGCACCACGGGCCAGTGGATCGGGCCGCTGGGAAACAAGGCCCGGGCGGGCGAGACGAAACGTGTCTTCGGACGGAACCTCGCCACCGACCACGGCACGAAGGATTCCCACGTCTTCATCAGGGCCGCCGACGGAACGGAGCTGCAGCGATGCAAGGTGACCCGCGTGGATCCTTACGCCGTGACGTTCGTGGTGCCTGAGAATCTCCCCGACGGGGACTATGAAGTCTACGTCCACAACGGGCACGGCGGGAAATTCGGCTGGGGCGAGCCGGTGAGACTGACCGTGCACAGCGAGGAGCGATCCGATCGCCAGGTCGTGATCTCCCCGGACGCGCCGAAGCTCGCCGAGACGCTCCAGCAGGCCGTCGACCGCATGAGCGAGCAGCCGGGCGGTGGCACGGTGCGCCTGGCGGCGGGCAAGTTCGACGTCACCGCCGAGGTCGTCGTCAGGAGCGGCGTCCGGCTCGCCGGGGCGGGGATGGACAAGACGTTCTACAGGGGAAGCACGCTGCGGGTGATGTCCCGCACGGCCGTGGAGGACATGACCCTCGCGCAGGGCGTCAAGGCGCACGAATCCTCGCCGGCGGTCCTCGAGGACGTGCGATTCGCCGGCATCGACACGCTGCGCATGGCGTGGCGCGGCATGTGGCACCGGCGGATCGAGGTGGCCGACAGCATCGTGCCGATCATCGACGTGCCCGGCGAGGACATGCACTTCCACGGCAACCGCCTGTCCGGCGACAGGATGTACGATCATGCCGGTATCTACCCCTTCGGCAGCCGCGTGATCATCGAGGCCAACCACTTCGAGAACGACTGGCCGGTCGACGAAGAAGGCAACAAGCTGCTCGAGACGTCCGACGCCATTCCGCGCGAGCACCGCCGGGCGCCCGGACCTCCGTGGATCGCCCGCGTGGTCTGCATCGGCGGCCGGGGCTACAAACCGATCATGGACCGCCATTACATCGCGCACAACACGTCCACCGACGTGACCTGCGAGCAGAACATCGGCGAGATGATCCTCTTTCACGACCATCGAGGGACGTGGTTCGGACAGGTCGCCGACGCCGAGGGGAAGACGCTGCGGGTCCGGACGGAGCGCCGCATCGACGGGCGGGAGATGCGCCTGATGGGCCTCGACGCCGGCGGGCCGATCGCCGGCGACGTCGGCGACTACGCGGTGATCGTCGGCGGGACCGGGATCGGCCAGGCGCGGCGCATCGCGGACATCTCGGACGACCGCGAGACGCTCACGCTCGACCGGGCGTGGCGGATCACGCCGGCCGGCGATTCCCGCATCGTCATCACCCGCCTGTGGGTGGACAACGTCGTCTATCGCAACGAGCTCAACGCCTTTCCCGAGGGATACCGCCTGACGACGCACAGCGCGAGCACCGGCATCAACATCTGGGGCAATGCGTGGAACACCGCGGCGGAGGGCAACGTCTCGCGGCGGACCAACGGCGGGCGGAACATCCGCGGCGTGCCGCTGTGCCCGAGCTACTGGAACGAGTTCCGCGACGAGCAGGCTTATGAGCGGTTCCACCGCGGGGCCTATCAGATCGCCGGCCGTCCCCAGCCGGACCGGCGGGACTATCGGTCGACCGGCCCGGCTCCCGGCGCGCTGACGCTGGGCAACGTTGTCCGCGGCGGGGTCCTCCGACAGAACGAGCACCCCCGCGGCGGGGAGGATACTCCGCTGGTTTCCGCCGTCGCGGGCGGGCCGGTGCCGTTCAAGCCCCTCGCCCACGTGGGCAACATCGTGGAGGGTCTCGAGGTGGGCACGAGCGGACTGGGCGTGGCCCACGGCGACATGGCGCAGATGCTGCTGCGCAACAACGTGTTCCACCTGCTTGCCGACCACAAATCGGTGGGCGCCCGGATCGCCGCCGGCGCCGACGCCCTGCTCTGCGGCAACCGCTACGTCAACGCCGAGCAGACCTACGCCCAGACGGGCTTCGCCTCCCGGCCGATCGCGCTGCACGGCGTCGTTCACCTGAGCGGGCGGGCGGGCGCGGAGCTGCCGGCGACGTCGGTTCCCGTCGCCAACGCCGGCGTCGCCCCCATGGAATGGCGCGTGGAAACGGACGGGCCGTGGATCGAGACCGAACGCGATCAGGACGGCGCGCTGGCGCCCGAAACCGTCGGGCACATCCGGGTGACGGCCGATGCTACCGAGCTGTCGGCGGGCGTACATACCGGCCGCCTCTACATCGTGGCCGGCGATCAGCGCGTCCCGATCACCGTCCGCCTGCACCTGGAGTGAGCCCGGGCATCCGCCTGGTCGCGCCGGCCGCCGTCGAACGGCATGGCCCGGCGGACGTCGCCGCGACCTTCAGGACGCGCCGCGAGTGCGACGCGATCCTGCTCCCGGAGAATACCCGCCCGGGCCGCCCAAACCATATTCGGGCGCACAGCGACCCGCCATAGAAGGATGAACCGCAAGACGGACGGCCGAACGGAACGGCTCGAAATCCATGCTTGAACCCGACGCCTCACTCATAGAAGGTCGGGGGGGTCACCGTCGGGGAGATCACCGGCATCGACAAGACCGGCTGGGAGTACCTGTAGGTCCGCTACGCCAACGCCGAGGATGCGACGGCCAAGGCGACCGTCAAGAAGCCGGTGGCGGCGTACGTTGAGAACATCTACGAGGAAGGTGACTTCGCGAGCTTGGGGATCGGGACATGAGCGACGCGCTAAGCAAAGTCCAATCCGGCGACCCGCTGGTCATCCCGGCCGCGACGTGCAACACCTTCATCGATGCCGCGCAGGACTACCGCCAGCGAACGCGACGGCTCGGCAAACAGTCCACGCCGGCCCGTCGCTCGGCCGACATCGTCCTGGTCCGCAACGACAGCGACGCCGATCGCGATCGCTTCGACGTGCTGGGCGTCGGCTCGGCCGTCGTCACGCCGGCGGGCAACCTGGATGCCTTCAAGGATCGCATTGCCCTCGCCAGCGTCATGCCGTCGGCGAGCCAGCACACCGGACGGTTCGTCGTGCTGCTCGAACCGATCGCCGCCGGCGAGATCGGCCGGGCGTGCGCGTCCGGCATCGTCCAGGTCCGCCTGAACGTCCAGGACGACGGCATCGGCTATACCGATGTGGCCGACGGCGACGCCACCTGCCTGACCACCGATCCGGCCGGCTCGGCCACGATCCTCTGGCGCGAGACCGGCACCGGCACCGTCTGGGCCGTCGCCAAGCTCAGCGCCACACCGCAGGGCGCGCACGCCAGTCCGAAGGTGCTCGCCGGCAGCGGCGAGACGGCCGACACCGAAAGCTGGGACGTCGACAACCAGCCCGCCGACCGCCTCGCCGGGCGATGAGTTCCACGCCGTCCGCGAGCTCGGCGCCTGCGACTGCGTCAGCCTCGCCGAGACCGGCCTGACGAACCACGACAACCCCTGCCTGGCCTGCGGCCAGTGAGACACCAGCTGCGTCCGCTGCGTTAACGCCGCCACGGCAACGGTGGAGGCGCTGTCGTGAGCGACAGGGCGATCGTTGCTGAAACCGGCTTCTTCGCGACGGGCGACTGTCTATCGGGCCACCACTGCCGCACCTGCCGCAATTGGGAGCACGGCCGCTCGTTCCGGGAGGCCATCGCCCGGGGCTTCCACTTGGCCGACAAGGACTTCTGCTGCCCGCGCGGTAGGCCGGTGGGGTCTTGCGGAACCAGCACTTGAGATGCCGTTCCCTCAGCCAAACCGTTCGCAATCCTGGGCACCTCCGCCGGCGTCCGCGGCCTTGGTCTCGGGGGACGCCTTCTGCAGGCGGCGGAGCTCGGAGACCGCGATGGCCTGAACGGTAGCGCGGAGCGTCTGGTCGCCCCGCCGCAGCGTCAAGGCGATACGCTGCCCCGGCGAGATGCCCGGAAGCAGACGCTGCAGGACGCGTCGGCTCTCGAGCTTGTAGCGCCCGATGGCAACGATGACGTCTCCGGCCTTGATCCCCGCAACATCGGCCGGGCCTCCCGGGACGACCGAGCCGATCTCCAGCGATTGCCCGTCTGGCCTCTGCCTGAAGGCGATGCCGAGCGCACCTTGCTCGCGCTTCTCGAGCGTCAGTTGCAGCGTGACGGGCTTCCCTTTGCGTTCAACACGGACCGGGACGCTCGCCCCGGCCGGGTATCGCTGAGCGAGCGAGGAAATCTGACCGACGGTCAGGACCGGCCGACCGCCCAGCGAGCGGACAACGTCGCCGCCCCGGATTCCGGCTTCGGCGGCGGGCGTCCGGGGCCTCACCTCGAGCACCTTGACCGACCCGCGGGGATTCTGCTCGAACTTCGCTCCGTTGACGCTCCCGAGGTGCACCGCTTCGCCCCGCGCGGTCTTGAGCGCCTCGAGTAATCGCCGGATCTGGTTCGAGCTGATGGCGTAACCGGTCCCCGCGTTGGCGCGGATTCCGAAGCGGGAGGAGATCTGGCCGTTGACTCCGACAAGCTCTCCGTGGAGATTGATCAGAGGCCCGCCGCTGTTTCCGGGGTTGACAGGCGCGTCGGTGATGATCGCGTCCACGACTCTCGCACGATGAACGCCGGTTGCCCCCACGACTCCCATGGTGACAGTGGGCTTGCCGTCGAGCGATCCCATTCCGAACGGGTTGCCGACGGCGAACACCGTCTCGCCGGGCGCGAGTGCGTCGCTGTCGCCCAGCGGGAGGTGGGGTAGGTCCCTGGCGTCGCGTATCTTGAGCAGGGCCAGGTCCGTGCCCGGTGCGCTGCCCACGCGCTCGGCGATGTGCGACCGTCCGTCGGGGGTCCGCAAGCGCCACCTCTTCGAGCCGCCGGCCACGTGGTGGTTGGTGATTACGTATCCGTCTGCGCTGATGATCGCCCCGCTCCCGCCGCCGACGAAGACGTAGGCCGGAATGCTGTCGCTGATGACCCGACGCGCCTCGGTGCTGTGGCGATGGCGCTGCTCTTCATGGACATCCGCGGCGCCCTTCTGAGAGGGCGCGGTCTGTCTGGCGGGGAGAGGCGGGTCCGCCGCGCACCATCCGGCGGCGAGAAGAGCAAGCAGGATTGTCGGTATTCGTCTCATCGTCTTTCCGTACGTCAGCGGAACGGATGCTCTGCGAGTTCCACCTCGATGGTTTTCGTCTCGTCCTTGCGGCGGACCGTCAGCTTCACGCGGCTTCCCGGCCTCTCGCCGCTGATCACGCGGGCGAGGTCCGCCGGGTCCTCGACCGCCCGTCCGTCCACAGCCGCGATGATGTCCCCTGACCGCAGGCCCGACTGGTCGGCGGGCGTGTTCGGCTGCACCTGCGCCACAACCACGCCGCTGACGTCCAGATGTCCCTGGCTCATGCGGATGCCGAGGTAGCCGCGTTTGGGCTTCGTGATCGTCTCGCCGTTCTTGAGGCGCACCATCACCTTCCTGATGGCGCGCGAGCTGACGGCCAGACCGACCCCGCTGTTCTGGCTCCAGACGGAGTTGGTGCGCACGTGTGAAACGATCGCCAGGCAATGCCCCTCGACGTCGAGCACGGCGCCTCCGGCCGAGCCGTAGTTCACCGGTGCATTGATCTGCAGGGCGGCGCCATCCAGCCGATCGGTTGCGCTGACGATCCCGCAGGTGAGCGTATGGTCCGACGCGCCGGGGCTCAGACCCACCGCGGCGATGGGCGTACCGACCGGCAATGTCCGCGAGTTCAGCTCGAGCGGCCGCAGCTTCGTGCCCTCGCCCAGCGCCGCCGGATCGAACCGGAGCAGGGCCAGGTCCTTGTGCTCGTCGCGTCCAAGCAGCTTCGCACGGACCTGCTGCCCGTCGGACAGGACGACTTGCAGGCCCTCGATCTCGCCCCAGACGTTGAACCAACTGGTCAGCACGTGTCCGTCCTCGCTGACGAGCCAGCCCGTGACCGGCCCGTCCGGTCGCTGAAGAATCGCGCGGTAGCCGCCCCGGGGTCGCCCTCGCGCCCGCCGGGTGTCAACGGCGCGGTCCTTCTTGCGATCCACCAAGATGCCGACCATGGAAGGCGCAACGGAGTCGGCCGCCTCGGCGAAGGCCGCGTTGAGACGGTCGCGCCGCGGGAACAGCGATGTGCCCTTGGCGTCCGCCACCGAAGGCGCGGGAGGCGCCTGCGCCGCGTCGGGGCGGGCGTGAGCCTTCGCATCCTCCGCGATCAATTCGGACAGGCGGTCGATGAAGGCGTCCACGGGCACAGCGGTCCCCAGCCACCGCATCTCCGAGACATTGAGGCTGAGCAGACCGATCACGCGTCCGCTGCTGTCGAGCAACGGTCCTCCATCCATTCCCCCGGCGACTGTGGCCGTCGTCTCGATGACCTCGCCGACGTACACCGGCTGGGGAGGCACATTGCTCGTGGTCTCGTACAGGCCGCTCACGACGCCGAGACTGATCGTGAATCGTCCGCTTCGGATGAACGAAGCCCGCACGTCTCCGAAACTGAACGCCGTTTCGCCGACCCGCAACGACTCGCTGCGACGGAACGTGACCTGCCCGGCCTTCGCGGGCATGTCCTCCCCGGCGACCTTGAGCACGGACAGCTCAAGTCCCTCGTCCGTCGCCGCAAGACGCGCCGGACGATTCAGCGCCCCGACGAAGTGGCAACGTATGTCGGTCGCGTTCGGTGGAACGACCGTTGTGCTCGTGAGAACGTAACCGCTGGGATGAACGATCGTCCCGGTGCCGATGTACGCGCCCCGCTGAGCGGGCGCCCGACAGTTGATCGCGATGGTCGAGCGACTGAGATCATCGAGCGTGATCGGCGCAGGGGAAGCCCCGCAGGCCGTGGCGGCCGCCAGGGCGGCAATCGTCAGCAGGATGCCGCATGGCCGACTCCGTCGCCTCACTCCCTCTCTCCTCGATGCGGGCGAGTCGAGCCGCGCGCAGTCTTCCGAAGGCACGGTCGCCTTCGACACGCCCGGCTGGGTCAGCTTCTCCGTAAACACAGCAGTCTCCGGACTGTCGCGCCGCGGATTGTGCAGTGTACCCGTTGACGCGCCCAATTGCGATCCGGATTCGGCCCGGAGCGATGCCGCCGGCGCTTGCGGGGGCGCGGGCGTCCTCCGCCGGCGGGAAGGGACGACAGGAGCTTGCGCGCCGGCGTGGAGGGGCACTGGCTTACAGAGACCGCCCGCCAGGCGCTCAGCTCGAAGTGAACGGTGCCGAAATCTCGGTGCGTCCCGTTGCGCGCGAGCCCCGAGGTTTGCCGCAAGCATTACGCCCACCTGATGCCGGAGAGCCTGGTCGAGTGCGTCGAATTCAGCCGACGAGCGGTGTCATGATCGGCCCGGGCAGCGCCTGCCAATGGCTCCTCCCCGACTTCCGCCACACCATTCCTCTGTCATTGCGGGGTTCTCACGGGTGCCAGACTTGGGGCTCTCGGCCCATTCAGAAGCGTAGCGATCGGGCTACGCCTGCGGTGCCGGGATCTTCGCCTTGCCCCACTTCGCCCGGGCGTGTCGCCGGGGGCGGAAGACGATTTCGGCGAGCTGGTCGGGCGGCATCGGCAGCGTCACGGTCACACCGGTCACCTCGCCCTCCGCACAGCCGCTGTTGGCTTGATCGATGCTGATCGAGCGGTGCTCGCAGCCGTCGTCGGTCACCCCGGAGACGGCCCAGTCGGCGGTGGCCTTAGAGGAGGAATAGGTCAGCGGCAGCGCGCAAGTGTTCGCGTCCTGCCCGGGTCGGGCCGGGAAGGTGAAGATCGCCCCCCAGCCCGGGACGGCCGTCGAGGCGGAGCCCCTGGCGAAGTCCCACCGGAAGTGCACGGCCGCGTCTTCGTCCTGCACCACTTCGCCGATCAGCAGCGATTTGATCCGCAGCCAGCCGTCGTGGCCCGGCGGCAGCGTGGCGAGCGAGCACAGCAGACGGTCCTCGCCGATGGTCCGGCAGGTGTTGCGGACGCTGGTGTGAGTGCCGATGCCCATGTACCCCTTGACCTTCCCGCTGAGGGCGAAGAAGACCCAGGCGCGGTCGTGCTCGTCGGTGTCGCCCGACAGCACGATCTGCTCAGGGCGCTGGAAGACCCGGCTCCGCGCGACGGCCGCCGGTATGCGAGACAGCCGCTTGCCCTCGGGCGTGTAAAGCCGCCGCTGCCCGATGCGGCCCACGCCGAGAAGGCGGGCCTTCATGCCCCGCCAGACGAGCGTGCGGTCCGGGGCCACGGGTATCGTGTCGTCGTCGTAGGCATCCTGACGTGGCTGCACAGGCTCGGCCGACATGGCAATTTCCTTCCGCAGGTGTTCACGGGCCGAGTAGATCCGGCCCTTGACGGTGGAGAGGGGCAGTCGCTGCAGGCTGGCGATCTCCAGACACCCCAGACCGTCGATGAAGCTCAGCCTCGCGCAGGCCTTCAGCGATTCGGGCAGGCGGTCGAGCAGTTCCTCGTGGATGAGCTGCTCGTCGGGCGGCTCGTGCGAGGCGGGCAGCCGCTCCACGTCCTGCACATCCGGCTCGATCGGCCTTGCCCGCTGCCGTCGGCGGATGTCCAAGGCGCAATTGCGGGCGATCCGCCGCAGCCAGGCCGACAGCCTGCGGGCATCCGTCAGATCCCGCCGGTGCTGCCACGCCCGGAGGTATGTCTCAGCGACCACGTCTTCGGCCGTTGCCGCATCGTGCAGGATGCCCATGGCGATCCCGTACAGCGTCGGCCCCGCGGCCAGCACGCGCTGGAGCCAGTCCGATCCGGCGTCTGTGTCTGCCCGTTCGCTCACGGCGTCTCCCGCGCTCTCCATCGTCTCCGCAAGATAAGACGAGCCAGGCCCCGTGCAAGTCAAAGGCTTCGAGGACACGCCGGAGCAGAAGACCGGGTTCGAGGAGTGGCGGCGAGCCCACCACCGGCATCCGCACCAGCCCTGAGCAATCGCCGCCGCTCGACCGGATCCGAGATCACCCGGTTACCCGGCAGCCGCGAGCGAAGAACCTCCACCTGCGGCTTGAGGAAGCGGACGTGGGCATCTCGTCGGGTGGACCATCGCTCCTTGAGCAGCACCAGCAGCGCCATCATCTA
>CAZADC010000053.1:0-13770 GCA_964483755.1 uncultured Planctomycetaceae bacterium
TCGGGCTCGGACGCAATATCGCAACGCAGGGGACCTACTCCTTCAACGCCGAGACGAGCGTTACGGTCACGCCCGGTCTGCCGGCCGTGCTGGCCGGGGTGTATCTGCTCGCCGGGGCGGCGCCGTGGGCGCCGAACCTGCTGACGGCGATCTGCGGGCTGGCGACCGCGCTGCTCGTCTACCTCGCGCTGCGCCGTCGCGCCGCCCCGACCGCGGCGCTGGCGGTCACCGCCGCCGCCGGGCTGTCCTACCTGTTCTACATCAACGCGCACCGCGTGCTGTCCGACATGCCGTTCGCCCTGCTCTACTGGGGAATGCTCCTCTGCACGCTGCGGGCGCTGGAGGGGCGCCGCGCCTGGTGCGTCGTGGCGGGCGTCCTCTCGGCCGGGGCGCTGACCGTGCGGGCGCCCGGCGCGGCGATCATCCTCGTCACGGCCGTCGGACTTCTGGTGGAGAAGCGCTCGGGCGCGACGACCAGACGCCGTCTTCTCACAGCCGCCGCGCTCGCGCTGCCCGCCGTGCTGATGGCCGGGGCGCTGACGGCGACGGCGCTGGCGATGTCCGACCGCGTGCCCCACTACTATCGTCTGCTGATGGAATACGCCGCGCCGGCGCCGGACGTGTTCCTGCGGCGGCGCCTGTACGGGCTGGCGATGCTTCCGGAGATCGTCGCGGAGGCGTTCACCGGGCAGCACGGTTCGGGGTTCGTCCCCGTCGGCGTCGTTCTGTCGGCGCTGATCGGGATCGGTGCGGTGAGATGCTGGCGAAGCGAGCGCCGACTGACAGCCGTCGTAGCGGCGGGGTATCCGCTGCTGCTGTGGGCCGCGGTCGGGTCGACGGCGATGAAGGCCCGCTATCTGCTGCCCGCCCAGCCGCTGATGCTGCTCGCCGCGCTGGAGGGCGTGCTGGCGTGCGCCGGATGGATCGGCAAGCCGCGGCGACGTCCCGAGGCGGCGCTGGCGGTCGCTCGTATGCTCCTGGCCGTGCTGATCGTCGTCAACGCACCGCGCGTCCTGCGGAACGCCTTCGCCTACAGCTACCTCAGCCACACCGGGCGGTTCTACGAGGTGATCCGCGACGGGCGGCACGAGGAGACGATCGAGGTAGCGCGGCTGGCGCGGAACCTGCCGCCCGACGCGGCTGTCATCCTGACCGGCGAAGATGAGCGGGTGCTCGCCTATCTCAGCCGGCACCGGGTGCACAACCTGCCCGACCTCAGACCGATCCGCCGCGACCAGGCCGACCGGTTGATAGAGTACGTCCGGGGCCACCCGAAGGCCGGGATGATCATCCTGGAACGGGTGCGCCTCCAGAGCGCGTTCGCAAGGCGATTCGAGTCCGAATTCCTTTGGGTGGACAACTGGGACCCGGTGCACGTTGGCGAGCACTACATCGCCTACGTCCCGGACCCGGACGGCCCGCTCACGCGCCCGACGGGCACGTCGACCACGTCCGTCTCCCCCTGACCGGCGCGCGGGAACCAGGAACCCCCACACAACCGATCGGTTCTGGAACATGCTTCCCAAGGGAAGCATGGCGCCGGCGCGTTACGGGGGAAGCGGAAAGAGTTGCGAAGGCCCGGCGCCATGTCTTCCTTGGAAGACATGTTCATTCCCGGCTTCGATGCTCAACCCTGCGCGTGCCGCCGCAGTCGTTGCCGACGGCCTGCGGGACGCGGCGTCACTCGCGGAAGTAGTCCAGCATTCGCACGAGCTTGTCGGCGACGTCGGCAGGAAGGACGAACGTCCGCGGCGACGGCCTGTCGGCAGGGCGCGTCGCGCCGGGGGGCTCGCGCCAGGCGCGGGCGTAGCGCTCGGCCGGGGAGGGGCCGGCGTCGAGCACCTCGACGTGCGCCGAGCCGCCGTCCGACAGCGTCAGATCGACCCCGAACGCTACGGCCGGGCGGGTCGTCGCGCCCGACGCCTTCACAAACCGCTCGGCCTTGAGATTGCCCAGGCGCGTCAGATATTCCGTGACCTTCCCGCCGTCAATCGGGACGTACTCGTCGCGGACGTACTCCCAGCCCTCGTCAGTACGGGCCAGCGCCAGCGCCGCCTCCCCGCGGACGGCGAAGATCTCGACGTCGGCCGGGGCGACGTCGAGCACCGTCCGGTCCTGAAACTCGGCCGTCGGGGCCTCGTGCGCGGCTGCCGGAACCTGCCCCACCGCCACGGGATCAGCATCGGGCCGCCAGGCGTAGACGGCGTCGGCCATCCGGGCAAAGGCAACACGAACCGTCCGCCGCACCCGCGCGGGCGCCGTCGCCGGCCGGGTGTCGGGGCTCGTCGCCGGGGCGGTATCCGCCCGCGCAGCCGGCGCCGTTGTCGGTCGGGTCCGCGGCGCGGGCCCGGAAATGTCCATCTCCACGACGAGCCGCCCCTTCGCGTCGGCGTACTCTGCGGGCAGCCTGTCGCCCAGCGCGACGATCCGCTCGGCCGTCAGGCCCTTCAGCACGTCGAGCAGCTTGCGGACGTTCTCGTCGTCGGCCGGGACGCCGTCGACCGACCAGGCGCCGGCGTCGCGCTCGATCGCCACGACGCCGCCGGGCCGGTCTATGCGGACCGTCTCGACGCGTTCGCCCGCCGACAGCTCGACCAGCGTCTTCGTCCAGAACGTCTCCGGACCTGCCTGCAGCTTCTCGGCGTCGCGGGTGCGTACGGCGTAGACAATACTGGACGCGGCGGTCCGCACGAACGTAACCTCGCCGGCCGGGCTCGTCCCGCCGATCAGCAGGACGTCGGCGCTCTCGCGCCCGCGGACCCGCAGCGTCACTTTCGCCCGCGGGTCGTCGAGCTTGTAGACCGCCAGCGGCAGCGAGTCGTCGGGGTACTCGACAGCCTCGAGCGTCGCGGCCGCCTCGACCACGCCCGACACGGCCTCGTCATCGGCCGGCGCCTCGTAGGGACGGACCATCCGCCACGCCCCGTCGGTCCGCTCCACGGCGGCGCCGCCCTCGGGCAGTTCCGTTTCCAGCGCGACGACGCCCCCGGCCGTCACGTCGAGCACCCGCGGGTCGCGCAGGTCCTCCAGCGGCGGCTGGAGGTCTTCCAGCACGGCGGCATCCAGCAGGAACACCTCGTCCTGCCCGACCCGGCGGGCGTACACCTGCTCGCCGGTCTTCCGCCCGAGCACCAGCGCGTACCGCGTCCGCTCAACGGGGCGTGTCGCAGACTCCGTGTCCGTCTGCAGGTCGGCCTCCTCGGCGGCGGGCGTCCAGACCTCGATCTGCGCGCGCCGCGTCTCGCCCGTCAGGCCGAGCGACGCCGGGTCCGCCGTCACGGCCGGGAACTCCTCGACCCGCAGGTCCGCCAGGCGGCGGATGAGCTTGCGAACCCCTTCGCCGTCGGCGCGCGCGGTGAGCGGGTCCACGACGGACCATCGCCCCTCGCTGCGGAGCAGCTCGTAGGTCTGCCGCCCCGACACGCGAACCTCGGCGACGTCGTCGGCCTTGAAGGCGAACAGGTCCTTGTCTCGCAGCTCGCCGAGCGGGGTGTCCAGGCGCCCGGCGACATCCTCCGCCACGACGTAGGCCACCTCGTCCCCGGCCGACCGTACGTACGTTCCCGCCCCGAGCACTTCCTCGTTTCCGACGTCAAGCTCGCGGGTCCGCCCCTCGTCGTCCGTCGCCGTGATCGTCCATCGCGGCCCGTCCAGCCCGGTAACGTCCGGGTCGGCCTGGTCGGCTGTCAGCTTGCGGTCCCAGGTCAGCTCCTTCATCGTCCGGGCGATGCGGTTGACGGCGTAGCGGTCGGCGGGCGCGTCGACCGGCTGGGCGATCCGCCACGCGTCGCCGTCGCGCTCGAGCACGCGGACCTCCCCGTCGGCCGATTCGATCCGCAACGTCTCGATGGTTCCGAACTCGCCGGAGAACACGTCCCCGGCCGTTTGGGGTTCCTCGGGCGGCTCGGCCTCGAAGATGCCGGTGTGGACCACCAGCACGTATCCCACGACGGCCAGCAGGAGCAGCACCAGGACGGTCAGTGTCTTGGGGTTCATGGCGTTTCCGTTCGATCCTCGTTGTGTCGGTTGATCGGGACTCCGGCTGCCGGTCGGCTCATCGCCGCCGCAGCAGCACCACCAGCCCGCCGACGCCCATGATCGCCAGCGGCAGCGCCACGACGCACAGCGCCCAGAGCAGGTGCATGGCGCCGGGATCGATCATCGCCACCGGCGTCACGCGGACCGGTCCGGCGGCGATCTGCTCCTCCAGCCCGACGAGCCAGTAGACGCTGTTGACGACGACATCCGCGTCGGCTTCCGGCGCGTCGGTCATCGACAGCGAGCCCTTCTCGCCGAGGCGCGGCACGGGGCGGGTCAGGTAATCGTCGCGGAGCGACAGGCCCGTGCCGAGCACCACGATCCGCCCTGCCGGGACGTCGTCGGTCTCGCGACGGACGGACGTGACGGCCACGTTGAACGGCGGGAGCAGATCGGCAGGACCCGGCGAGACGAACCCCTCCCGCTCGCCGTACACCTGCGAGATCAGCCGCTCGAGGTCGCTGGTCGCCCAGACCGCCTCGGCCCATTCGGGAACGCGGAGCAGCGCGGCGACGCTGTCGTCGTCGATGCCCGCCGGCAGCTCGCCGTCGGCGCCGGCGTACCGTTCGATCGGGCACAGATCGGTCCAGATCATCCGCTGGCCCTGCAGCGGCTCGCCGATCGGGTGGTCGGTGAACGCGCTCAGCGCGTAGTAGGAGAACCGGATCGGGTCGATCCGGTACCTGTTCGGCTGCGTGTCGTCGACCAGCGCGGGAATCACCCGGTAGCCGATCTGCGGGTCCACGCCCCACGTCTCGCGGAGATAGTCGCCGAAGGCGTACGTCGCCGGCGCCGGCGGCGCGAAGAAGCTCGTGCGCTGCGGCGGCATGTAGCTGACCAGGAAGATCGCCCCCGCCCCGGCGTCGATGCGGGCGTAAATCTGCTCGGCGTGCTCCGGACCGAAGCTCGGCGTCTGCGGCTGGTTGCCGTACGGCGGGGTCGGCATGGCGGGCGGCGGCGGAAGGATCAGCAGCACCTGGTCCTCGCCGGCGGGCGCCTCCGCCTCCTCGTCCGCCAGGTTCCACTCGCTGACGGTGAAGTTCGCCTCCTCCAGCCGCTCGCGCAGCGTCTGCACCTGGTCGACCGGGATCAGCGCCGGCGGGGTCATCTGGCGCATCTGCGGCGGAACCTCGGGCTCGAAGTACGTGACCACCACCTCCGCCGACGGCGGCTGGGTCATCGCCAGCAGCTCCGAGCCGATGGCCGAATCGCCGGCGAACACGCGGCGCTCGACCGCCTCCGGGTCCATCTGCGTGAGCCCCGGCATCTTCAGCGGCCAGACGTCTTCGAACGGGACGACCTCCGCCTTGTGCTCCTCGGCGCCGAGCACCTCGACGATGACCACGTTGTCGCCGGTAAGTTTCGCGGCGAAATCCCCGGTAGTCAGCTCGGGCAGCTTCTCGGCGTCGGCGAGCAGCCCGTCGGCCGGCGCGATGACGCCAGTGAACAGCTCGCCCGCCCCCTCCAGCAGGCGCCTGGCGGCGGCGTCGGGCGTCGAGAGGGTCGCCAGGGCGTCCGAGACGCGCCGGTTGATCCGCTCCGACATGGTGACCAACTGCTGCGTCGCCTGGCGGAGCTGGGCGAGAACGTTCCGCTGGTGCTCCGGCGTGGTTACCTCCAGCGTTCGCTGCGCGGCGTCGCGGTACTCGCCGATCTGCGCCGCCAGCGACCGGTACAACTCGGTCAGCGGCACGACGCCGACGAACATCCCCTGGTCCACCCGCATCAGCCAGGCGTTGCTCGATTCCAGCAGGTCGGCGCGGTCCTCGCCGGCGACGCCGTCGAGCGTGTCGGCTGTCTCGCGAAATCGCTTCGCCGCGGCGTCCGCCGCCTTGACAAACGCCTTGAGCGCCCCGGAGGCGTCCTCGGGCAGCTCGCCGTCGGGCTTGCCCACCGCGGCCGTGAGGGTGGCGATCGACTGCGCCGCGCCTGACAGCGCCTTGTCCGCCTGGTCGCGATGCGTCCGGATCGCCTCCGGCACGGCCGCAATCTGATCGAGCCGCGTGCGGGCCCGCGTCAGCTCATCGCGGGTCGTCTCAAGGTATTCGGTCACCGTTTCGGCGAGCCCGGCGTAATCGGGCAGCCCCTGCCCGCGAAGCTCCTCGCGGACGTCCTGCGCCGTGTCACGCAGCGTTTCCAGCCGGTCCGCGAGCGTCGCGTCCAGCTCGGCGCTGACGCCCCACTGGGCGAGGAAATCGCTCGCGCCCGCGGCCTGGCGGCGGGCGCGGGCGGCCTCGAGGGCGTCAGCCAGCGCGTCGGAGCGGTCGAGGAACCCCTCCAGAAGCGCCACGTGCTCGGCGGACCGCGCCCCCACCTGCTCCCGCAGGCGCCGGACGACGCGGGCCTTCTCCGCGTCGGTCGAGGCGTTGACCACCTCGGCGTCGCGGTTGCTCCGCCGCATCTGCTCGCGAAGCTCGTTGAGGTACTCCATCGTCCGCGGGCGGTATCGCGAGTCGGTCAGCTCGTCGGTGGCGGTATAGACGCAGGTCAGGCGGACCGGCGCGTCGATGCCGGCCAGGACCCGCCTCGTCCGGTCCGAGAGCCCGTAGCGCCCGAGCATCTCGACGTTCCGGCGGACGTAGTCCTTCTGGGCGATCATGTTCACCAGCACGACCAGCGCCACGGCGACGGCAACCGACACGGCGACATACGCCCCGTAGCGCAGGCGCCCCCCCGCCCCGGCCGAGGCGGTCAACAGCACGACCGCGACGCCCCCGAGCACGAGCATCCCTCCGCCGACGGCCCACAGCGGGACGTTGGACTCCCACCACTCCGGCGCGCCCCACAGCACGGCCGACAGGAGCCCGACCAGCGCGAGGATCACCATCGCCAGGTGGTAGACGAGCAGGAACTGCTGTCCCCAGGTCCGCCCGCGCGCGAGCTGGATGCCGGCCGGAATGACCAGCGCCTCCAGCAGGAGCAGCGCCAGACGCCCGGCAAAGGCGGCCGGACCGGCGTCGCGGTCGATCGCCAGCAGGACGATCAGCCCCGCCGCGGCGAGCAGCCCCAACGCGGCCGAGTAGAGACCCGCCGCGATTGCGTATTTCCGGTTGAGCAGCGTTTCGGGTGTGGTGCGCTTCATCGCCATCGTCGAGACTCCAGCGTCTTTACGCCAAGGAACAGGAACAGCGCGGTCGCCGTCAGGAAGAACACCACGCCGCGCGTGTCGAGCACGCCGCGGGAGAAGTCCTGGAAGTAGGTCATGGCGTTGAGGCGGGCGGCGAGCAGGTTCCACGGCTCGGGCCCGTGGGCGACGACGAGCTGCATGAGGATCGCGAACAGGGCGAGGATCGCCGTCGCGACGATCGCGGCGACGAGCTGGTACCGCGTGCAGGTGGAGGCGAACAGCCCGACCGAAAGGAACGTCGCGCCGAGCAGGATCAGCCCGAGGTAACCCATGATCGCCACGCCGGGATCAGGTCGGCCATAGGCAATCATCAGCCCCAGCAGCACGACCGTGGTCGCCAGAAGCGCCGCGTAGAAGCCCAGCACCCCCAGGAACTTGCCGAGGATTACCTGGGCGTCGGTCACGGGCGCGGTCAGCAGCGTCTCGACCGTCCCGCTGCGGTACTCCTCGCTCATCTGGCGCATCGTCAGCAGCGGCGCGACGAACACGAGGATGTACGCCATCGCATCGAACAGGGGACGGAGCGTCGCCTCCTGCAGCGGCACGAAGATGCGGTGGAAGAACCACAACGAGCTGCTCAGCACGAACAATCCGCCGATGACGTACGCCATCGGCGACAGGAAGTACCCCGCCAGCTCCCGGCGGGCCAGTGTCAGAACTTTCATCGTGACCTCTTCCCTGTAGCGAAGATTCCGTCAGATCGAACGACCGGTCGCACGGCCTCTCAACCGGCGGCCTGCATTTCGCCGGCCTGAACGTTCTGTTCGTACGTGATGCGGATGAAGTAGTCCTCGAGGGACTGCTGCTCGCGGCGCAGCTCGCGGAGCTGCCAGTCGCGCGTCGCGGCCAGGGCGGCGGCGTCGGAGCGGCAGTCAGCCTGCCCCTCGGTCTCGATCTCCAGACGCGTCCAGTTGCCGTGGCGGGACGTCTCAACCTTCCGGACGCCCGCCACCCGCCGGACCGCCGCGGACAGCTCGCTCGCCTCCGCACCGCGAAGCTCGGCGACGTACTTCGTCGCGCCGCCCATCTGCTCGCGAAGCTCGCCCAGCGAGCCCGACGCCGCGATCCGCCCGCCGGCGATGATGATCAGATGGCTGCAGATCTGCTCGACCTCGGCGAGGATATGGCTGGAGAAGATCACCGTGTGCTCAGCCGCCAGCTCCCGGATCAGGTCGCGCATGGCGCGGATCTGGGCGGGGTCGAGCCCGATCGTCGGCTCGTCGAGGATGAGCACCGACGGATTGTGCAGCAGGACGTCGGCGAGACCGACCCGCTGTCGATACCCGCGGGAGAGCTGGTCCAGCCGGCGGTCCATCATGTCCTCCGGCGTGCTCAGCCAGCACCGCTCGCCGACGCGGTCGATCGCGCTGCCGCGCTCGCGCCGAGGGATGTCCCGCAGGGCGGCCCGGAACGCGAGATACTCGCGGACCCGCATCTCCGGATAGAGCGGGACGGATTCGGGCATGTACCCCACCTCCCGCCGCACGGCGAGCGACTCGTTGAGCACGTCGTGACCGGCGATGCTGGCCTGTCCGGACGTCGCCGGGAGATAGCACGTAAGGATCTTCAGCGTCGTGCTCTTGCCCGCGCCGTTGGGCCCGAGAAAGCCCGCCACCGCTCCGGAGTCCACGTGGAACGACACGTCGTCCAGCGCCCGCACGTTGCCGTACCACTTCGTAAGGTTGTTTGCGTCGATCATGAACGCTTCCTTGTCGAGTGCACTGCGCCGGGTATCCCGATGCTTCCTGCCGCCCCGGGCCGGGAACCACATTGAACGGCCCGAAGCGGGCCGGGTTCCGCAAGCACGACATTCAACCCCGCAGCCCACGTGGCTGTCAAGGACTCGCGCGCCTTGCGGCGGGGCGAACCGGCGTCGGCGTCGCGGCGGGGCGAACCGTGCAGAGGTAAGGCGGGAAAGCAGAAAGCGACCGAGAGTGTATCGGGGGAGATGGCTTGCGCCGCCCGGCAAGAGCCGGACGACACACGCATGGTTCGCCGTCTCTGGAAGAGCCGGACGGGATCAGGCCTCCACGTACTGCTCGCGGAGGTACCCGTCAGACGGCACGAAATTATTCACAGCCGCAAGGTAGCCGCGAATCGCCTCGTCGATCCGCTCGCGCGCCTCCTCGCGGGTCCGCCCGCGTGACATGCACCCGGGCAGGGACGGGCAGACGGCCATCCAGCCGTTCTCGCCGTCGTATACGATACGAATGGAAACCTTCATCGCGTTCCTTCCTTTGCTCGCACGGTCATCCGGACCATGCCCGTCGTTGAGCGCTCGCGCACACACGCCCTTTCGGGTCGTTGCATACGCCAAAGAACCAGCCCCATACTCTCCCGCCTGCGCCGTCCATGGTGCAGTCAGAACCCGGCCGGCCGCATCGTGATGGCGGAGAATATGATGGCCGATGCGTCGTGCGGCTACGCCGGAAAGCTTCCTGATTGTGTCCAATTATACTCCTGTCAGGTTCGCGTTCAAGCCCTTTGGCGACCCTCCACACCGCCGGACGGGCCAACCGAATAAGCATGCGGAAGTTATGCCGTGTGCGCTCGCGCCGGATTATTCGTGCGTGAAGCTTCCACGAAGGTGGGCACCCGCACAGGACCCGTTGCGCCGCTGGCTCCGGCGGCGGTCCGGCCGCCACGCCGCGGTTCCGCGACGGAGCCGCCGAACTCCTTGGCAGGCGAGCAGACCCGTGGTAGCCTTGCGGACATGTACGACCTGCGCCCCCCTGCCGTGTACGTCCACGAAACCGTCGCCCACGAGCCGCGCCTCGCCGGGCGGGTCGACCGCGTGGTCGCCGCCCTCGCTGAAGCGCCGGAGCCCGTCGTCTACCGCGACGAGGACCTCCCCGCGCTGGTCCGCGATGCCGGACTCGTGGAGCGCGCCTCGACGCCGATGGGCACAATGGACGACGTGCCCGATCCGATCCTCCTGTTCAACACCTTCCGCTTCGACGGCCGGCGGGAGGAACGGCTGGCCTGGCTCGCCGAGCACGCGCCCGCCGTGGGCGGCTATCACACGGCCGAGGCGCTGATGGGCTACGGCGCGTTCAGCTTCGAATGCTACGGGCAGGAGGGCGACCCCAAGCGAAGCGAGAAGGTCTGCCGTCCCTGCTGGCGGCTGCACTTCCAGAACGGCTGCGCCCACAAGTGCCACTACTGCGGGCTTGGCGGGCTGCTGGCGACGATGGTGAACGTCGAGGACTACGTCGGGCAGCTCGACCGCCTGATCGACCTCCACCCGTGGCAGGAAACCTTCCTGCTCGAGGACGACGCCGACGTGCTGTGCCTCGAACCGGAGCTCGGCTGTCTCGGCGAGCTCATCCGCTCCTTCGGCACACGCGACGGGAAGTACCTGATCCTGCACACCAAGAGCGCGAACGTCGACTGGATGCTCGACCTGCCCCACGGGGGCAACACGGTCTTCGCGTGGAGTCTCGCCGGTCCCGAGCAGGCCGAGTGGTTCGAGCCGGTCACCGGCGACACGGACGAGCGGATCGCGGCCGCCGCGAGGGCCGAACGGGCCGGCTACCCGGTGCGTTTCAAGTTCAAGCCGATCATCCCCACGCGCAGCTGGCGGCGCGAGGCGTCGGAGACCGTCGAGAAAATCTTCGCCGCCACGCGCCCGGACATCATCAGCCTGTGCGTGTTCATGTGGATGGACCTGGCGGAGATGCGCCGGCGCCTGCGCGCCGACCGCCTGGACCCGGAGATGGTCGCCGCCGCCGAGGACGCGGCCGATCGCATCGGCGACCTGCGGACCGCCCCCTTCCCCGACGACGCTCGCGAGCAGATCTACCGCCATTACGTCCGGGAGATCCGCCGCCACGACCCCGAAGTGCGCATCTCGCTGTCCACGGAGTCGCCGGGCATGTGGAAGCGCATGGGCCCGATGCTGGATGCGACGGCGAGCGATTACGTCTGCGCCTGCGGTCCGAACAGCACGCCCGGGCGGCGGAAGCTGGAGATCAACCCGTTCGCCGTCGCCGTCCCGGACCCCGCCGGCGGGTTCGAAACGCTCTGACGAACCTACCCTCCCCCGCCCGACCACGCCGCATCGGCGAAGTCCATGAACCGCTGCCAGTCCCAGGCGGTGACGCCGTGTCCGCCGGGACGGACGTGATAGCCCATCGCCGGCCCGCGGACCGGCTCGCTGACCGGAGGCATCTCGTCGACGCCCAGCCCGCCGGCGCCCAGAAGTCGATACACCCCCTCGGCGCGCTTGAGCCCCAGGAACTCGCCCTTCGGATCGGCCCACGAGTCCTCGGCCGCGCTGGCCACGTACACCGGGCGAGGCGCAATCAGGCTGATGAGCATGTGCTGGTCGACCGGCAGCTCGTCTTCGCGATCCACGAACTCCTTGAACCGCCCGCAGAACCAGTGCGGGAAGGCCTCGTTGATCGCCCGGATCGTCTCGCCGAAGCGGCGGCGCCCGATCGCCGCGCCCCCGCAGCCGGAGTTGTTGGAGATCGCCATCGCAAATCGTTCGTCGCACGCGCCCGCCCAGAGAGCGGTCTTGCCGAGTCGCGAGTGCCCGATGACGCCGACGCGCTGACGGTTCACGTCCGGATCGTCACACAACACGTCCATGGCGCGGCTCAGCCCCCACGCCCAGGCACCGATCGTCCCCCACGCATCCGCCGGGCGCGACCCGCCCGTGTGCTCGTCGAACAGCGGATGCACGCCGTTGCCAAATCCGTCGTCGACGTCGGGGTCGAGATCGCCGCAGTAGGCGGTCGCCACCCCGTAGCCGCGCGCAAGAATCTCCTCGACGGGCCAGCGATGGGCGGAGACGCCGCGCCCCGCCTCGGTCGCACGGTGGTCCGCAACGCCCGCGTCCTCTCTCTCGCGCATCCACTGATCGGAGATGAATATCCCGGGATCCGCGTGGATCGTGTGGTTGCCGAAGAAGTTCAGCCCCAGAAAGACCGGCGCCGGCGCGTCGACGTCGACGGGAAGGTACACCAGCAGGTCCATTCGCGGCCGGGGCGCTTCGGCGAATCGCACCTCGTACTGCTTCCGCACCGCTTTGCCGTCGAGAGCATCCCGCGATTCGTCCCGACGTTCGACGTGCATCTCGATCCGCCGCGTCGGCATCCGTCCATAGACGTGCCGCTCGAACAGGTCGAGAATCTCCGGGCGGCGCACTTCGCGCCAGGCGTCGGCATCGGTCACCGGGCGTCCGTCTTCGCACGTCAGCGGGTCGGGCAGCTCGTAGGCGGGCACGGACGATTCGTCACAGTTGATGTCCGGCTTGCTCATGGCGCTCCTTCCGATGTCGGTTCGGCGTCATCGTACACCGTTCGACCGCCAGCAGCACGACCAGACCGGCGAAGAAGCCCGGCACGATCCAGAAGCTCATCGCGAGCCCGGCCGCGTCGCCGATCACGCCCATCACCCAGCTCGCCAGGGCGAAGCCCGGGATGCCGGCGCAGGACAGCAGGATGAACAGCGACGTGGGCTCGACCGGCAGGCGGTCCGCCGCGTAGCTCTGCAGGCTCGGCCAGAAGCAAGCCACCGCGAGCCCGGCGGCACCCAGCGCGGCGTACACGGCCCCCATGGTGCCGGCCAGCGGCACCAGCAGGCTGACCGCGAGCCCGGCGCCCGCCGAGCCGATCAGCAGGCGCCAGAGATGCCGCTGGGCGACGCGGTAGCCGCTCGCGAAGCGACCGACGACCATGCCGCCGGCGAAGAAGGCCGTGCCGATCCCGCCGTCGCGCGGCAGTCCGTTGTGCTGGAGCTGGATGAAGCTGGCGCTCCAGAAGGTGAACGCCCCTTCCGCCGCCCCGGCCAGAACCATCATCGGCGCAAACAGCCAGAAGCGCCGGCAGGTGAGGATGTCCCGCTTGTGGGCGAACACGTCGCGCACGCAATGGGCGGGACGCGGGGTGACGCGCCGCAGGATCACAAAGCCGATGCCCGCAGCCACCCCGAACGCGCCGAGAACGAGCGCAACCCACCGCCACGAAACACCGCGTGTCAGCAGATCGCCGGTCGCCAGCACAGTAACCAGCACGCCGATTGACCAGAAACCGTTGCTGATGTTCAGGTACCGCCCGGAATCGCTCGGGTGCAGATCCTGGATCAGCGGATTGACCAGCCCCTCGACGACACCGGCGCCCGCGCCCATCGCGACCGCCGCCGCCAGCAGCGCCGCGTAGCCCGGCGCAACCGCATATCCGACCAGCCCGGCGCCGAGGAGCATCAGCCCCGCCCCCAGAGACTTCGCCTTGCCCCAGTGGGCGGCCAGGAAGCCGCTGGTCGTCAGCACCGCGACGATCAGGACGCTGCGGACGACCTCGATCGCCGATCCCTCGCTGAGCGAGAGGGACATCTCGCGGACGATCAGCACCAGCGCGACAGGCGTGAGGACCGCGCTGGACGAGTACGCCAGGAACGCGCCCACTGCGGCGTAATCCAGGGGCTTCATGCGCAGCCGGGACATCGAATCGCATCTCCGCAAAGACGGACATCATACGGGCCGGGAAGCCGGTCCGCGAGAATCATCCGAGCCCGGAGCGGCGACCGGGTGCATCCCGTCTGAGTAAGGTAGACTGGGGCGGGATTGCCGATAGGTCTTGTGGGACAGGTGAATCGCGAGT